>DAOQAA010000055.1:0-10693 GCA_035353675.1 Methanoregula sp.
GTCTTATATGACAGTCATCAAGAGCGTTGAAATTATTTCATGGGCGAAGATCCATGCACTGTTCGGTATTGTGTTCGGCCTTATCTATGGTATACTATTTGCCATCATGGGTGCCGCCATCGGGGCTGCATACAGTATGCCCGGCGCGACGACCTTCGGGCTGCTTTCCATTATTATCTTCCCCATCATCTTTGGGATCATGGCATTCATCTGCGGTGCGATCATGGCCTTCCTGTACAACATATTTGCAAGTAAGATCGGCGGCATCGAAGTCGAGCTTGTCGAGAAAAAAGCATAATTACATCCCTTTTTTGGCTCTTCACGCGAATTTGTGTGGATAAAACCCTCCTTGTCAAATACGTTACCGGGGGTGAAATCTCAAGAGGAAAACCCCATTATGGACGCCATCGTAGGGGTTTTCGCGAGGGATGTAAAAACGCGGCCATGAGCGGAATCGCGGTGAGCGCATCCCCGTAATTATGAATAAGTATTGACATGGAGGACAATGCTCCTGGTATAATACACGACGATCTTCAATATCGCGTCAAAAACAATCCGACAAACGACCATTTGACTGCCGGGATCCCACGCTCGGTTGTAAAAATTAAAAGCTAAACAATCCTTTGCGTGCGGGCATGGCCGTGATGTTTATCATGATGTTCATGGTGGTCCTCATGAAATTCCTCGCAATCAGGGTGATTGAAATGACCATGATCGTGATCGTCATCTCCATGAGGTTATGATTATCGGGATGATGGATCCGTCTGCTTAACTTCCTCATTTATCAGTCTCGTTACGGGAGGTTGGTTTGTAGTGTTCAGATTGATTATGGTGATGGTGTTGCCGCTCTCCCGGCAGTACGCCTCCACCCTGACACCCACCCGGCCAACCATACTGCCGACGGTCAGGATCAGGGAGTCCTGTCCCCGCAAAGCACGCAGGATGCATTTGTCGATGACACCATAGGTGAACTCAAGGGCCAGATGTTCCCGTGCGGCGCACTGCTTCGCACGTGTACCCATCGCCCCGATAACGATATCCGGGCGGGCATCCACCCATGCGGGGAGCATGGCGGTATCCCCTTCATCCACATTGCAGACTGTGATCGTGCCCGGAGATGGATTGCCGCAGGAGCCGTGAATGTGGTTCTCGATGATATGGATCATGTCAAGGACACTTCGAGGCTTTCGTTCCGGCTGCGCAAACCCTCGCCTCCCGAGTTCCTGCGAGAGTTCAAGGAGAGTAGGGACAGAGAGGTGCGCCATACGGACATGATCAAGATTTCCGAACGCCACATCCGGCACATCCTCCTCAAGAATCCTGCCATCCAGCAGGAGGATTGCCCGGTCAGCCCATGGATACGCAAGTTCGACATCATGAGTGGAGATGATGAGGGTCTTACCGTCATTGTTCAGTTCGTCAAGGAGTTCCATGAGATCTTCTGAACCGGATGGATCAAGACCACTTGTAGGTTCATCGAAAACCAGCACATCGGGGTCCATTGCAAGTACGCCGGCAATCGCCACCCGTTTCTTCTCCCCGCCCGAAAGATGGTGAGGCACACGCCGTTCAAACCCTTCGAGACCAACCTGACGAAGGGCAAGAGCAACCGACTGTCGGATAGCCTGCTCATCGTACCCGAGATTTGCCGGGCCAAATGCAACATCCTGGTATACGGTCGGGGCAATGATCTGGCGATCCGAATTCTGCAGCACAAACCCGACACGTTTACGGAGCTGGCGCAGGGAAGATGAATCATACCGTACCGGTTCGTTGTCAAAGAGGATCGTACCGGATGTCGGGTGGATCATACCGTTGAACATCTGGAGGAGCGTGGACTTGCCGGCACCGTTCGGGCCGACAAGTGCTATCTTCTCGCGGGGGCGGATATGAAAACTGATCCCTTTGATTACCTCCGGGCTTCCCGGGTAATGGTACCTGACATCCCGTGCTTCAAGTATGATCTTCACAAAATCACTCCGATATTTGTTGTCAGCACCAGCAGAATCCCACATAAGCCGGTAAGATATGCAATCACCGGGAGGAGGGAACGCATCTGCATGGGTTCAGCAATGTCCAGTGTAGGAAATACTCCGTTATAACATCGGCAATCCATCGCACGGACGAGATCTTCACCTGCAATCCAGCTGGATATGAAAAGCATGCCGCAGAGCATTGAGAAGGACTGGATAGCCTCCCTTACCCTGCTGTAGCCAAGGCGCATTACCTGAGCCTGCCAGATCTCGATAGCCTGTGCATAAATGATGAAAATGTACCGGTAGATTATCATCATCAGATCGATGATCTCGATGGGAATCCCGATACGCTTCATGCCATTGAAGAGATCCGTCATGGGAGTCGTTAATGCGATGAAGAAAAGTGAGATCGAACAGCCGAACACCCGAAACAGCACCAGTGTACTTTGGCTGATTGAACCTGTTGTGATGGTAAGATTGATCCACGAAACCGGGTTGAACCGCCAGATCACATCTCCCCCGCCAAGCAGGAAGAGGAGAACTACAATGCTCATAACAGTAAAAATCGCCGGGCCAAGGAGGAGTTCCCCATACAAGCGGGGAGATGTCCGACCCGGGATGATGAGGACAAGGCTGAGTACGATACCTGATATCAGTGGTACAACCGGCGATGGGGATATGAGACAAAGGATAAGAGAGCCAAGTGCAAGAATGAGTTTTGTTACGGGATGGATATGCCTGAACGTACTCTGTTGCGCAACGCTGTCCAGATTTATCTCAATCATAAAAAATCATAAATGTGAGGATATTTTTCTCTGTCCCAGCCAGTACCCGAATACGAGCCCGAGAATGACTCCGCCAAACGCTGCCTGCAATGCAAAGAGGGTAGCTTCAACCTCACCACTTGGGGGAACGTACTGGGGAATTAAGGGGGGAAATGAGTCTACGGAAAGACCGGTCAGTTCGGCAATTTTCCCGGATCCGACTGTATCAGAACCGGCAAACTCGTGAGTCCCTTCGGCACTTACTGACAGGAACACGATAATGAATGCTAGTACTGCAACAAGGGTAATCAGTTCGAGTTTCCTGTTTTTTATCATGACTTCACCTCACTAGGGATTGCATCTGATGCACCCCGTGCTTTTGTGATTTGGTCCTCTGAAAAGACTTTGAGTTTTATAATCATTTCCGGTTTAAGTTCGATCACATACTTAAAGACGAGTGTAAGTACGCACCCTTCAACAATCGCGAGCGGAATCTGGGTGATGGCAAATATCGCGAAGAATGCGGTAAACGAGGCTGCGATACCGCCAACCTGAGCCGGGTAGGCAAGGGCAAGTTCCAGCGAAGTGATGATGTACGTTACCAAATCGGCGACTACTGCAACGATGAACACGGTGACATAGATATTGACCTTCGTATTTTTGAGGAGACGGTATATGATATACCCGGCAACAGGGCCGCCAATAGCCATTGAACACATGTTGGCACCGAGTACCGAGAGTCCGCCGTGTGCAAGTACGAGTGCCTGGAAAAGCAGGACGATTGCACCAACGATTGAAGTGATAAATACACCAAAACAGGTTGTCGAAAGTCCCGTGCCGGTCGGGTGGGAGCAACTGCCGGTTACTGAAGGGAGTTTGAGAGCGGACAATATGAAAATAAATGCACCACAAACCCCAAGCAGCGGCAGGTATTCCCGGTCTTTTCTCATCAGCGATCGCAGTTCAATTACCCCCATGACAAGGAACGGGATCGCAATAATCCACCATATCGCGCACCATTGCCAGGGCAGGAATCCTTCCATGATATGCATGATACCCTCATTCAAGTTTACTTGTTTAAAGTAAATATAATTTGCCAACGGGGGTTGACACATTCTCCCAGGGCATCCAACGATACTAATTCTATATCAGTTTCCGGATTTTTTATTTAAGAAAAATTTGGATAGATACCAAATATTTTTCGGCACATACTTCCGGATATAATTATGGACATCCGGGACGGACGGGAACTTTCATCGCGAAAAGTAGTGTATCTCAAGTTCATAAAAGACAAAGGTGGGAGAGTGCGGACAACCGATCTTGCCACGCAGTTTGCGGTTGATCCATCAACCATCACAAAAACCATCGCTGAACTCTCTGAAACGGGTCTTATCACTCATGAGCCTTATCGCGGGATCTGCCTCACAGACGAGGGGAACCGGTACGCTGATTATCTCATCAAACGCCACCGTATCTTAAGCCTGATGCTCACCCATTACGGGTTTTCCCATGAACAGGCCTGTACCGAAGCTTCGCGCTTTGAAAGCCAGGTATCAAAAGAGGCAATAGACAGGATCTGCGCTGCAATGGGACACCCGGGCCAGGGAATCTGCGGTGAAATTACCCATGACGACGGATGCCACAACCAGGATCCGACGCCATGATCCCGAACAACCTGAAAAGATTTCCGACGTCAGAATGGTTTACCCGGATGGGTTTAGCCAATTATAATACCTACAATTTCTCTATCCGGAGAAAATCCGGATCATAAAAATTGGGGTGTACCCAAATTTTTCATAATCATTATAGGCTTCACAAGCGATATTGCATCGCGAATTATTAAAAAAGCAACCTGCCGCAGAGGTCAAGAATATGTCATCATCACCGGATAAGAAAAGAAAATTCATGATATGCGCTCTCGTAATATCCATTATTGTCATTATAGTCGCGGTATACATTGCGTTCATTTCCCACGCAGGAATTCCGGTTGCATCGTCTCACGCAGCCGGATCGAACGACAAACTCCAGGTCATCACTTCATTTCGTCCCATCACTCTGCTGGTAAAACCGGTAGCCGGCGACTATGCTACAGTAACCCAGATCCTCCCCCCGGGTGCTGAACCCCATGAATACGAACCAACACCAAACGATGCGATGGCACTTGCGAAAGGAAAAATACTGTTTTATGATGGGCCGTTTATGGAACCATGGGCAGAAAAACTTGCCGGTTCCACCAACCCGGACATTATCCGTGCTCCTTTTATCGACGCCATCCCGCCAACAGTTCTTGCGCAAATGAAAAGCGAGCATAAAAACTTCCCTAACCCGGAACAGGATTCCCACCTCTGGCTCTCGCCGCAGCTTGCTGAGTATTATGTCCACTATATTGCACAACAGCTTGCAGCGGCAGACCCGGCCAATGCTTCCGCGTACCAGAAAAATGCAGAGACCTTTGAGGCGCGACTTCAGAAACTGGATGCCAGGTATACCACCGGACTTTCAAACTGCACGACAAGGACTTTCCTTACATCCCACTCATTCCTGAATTACCAGGCAGCTGCATACAACCTGACCGCGCTCTCAATTACCGGCTTAAGCCCGGATACAGAGCCTTCTGTACAGCAGATGGCGGCGATTCTCGATGAATCAAAAGCGGCAAATGTCCAGGGTGTGATTGCAGAGACCGATGAGGTCCAGTCACTGAGCCAGTCCATTGCCTCCGAACTGGGTCTGCCCATCTATCCTTATACCACCATGGAGATACTGCCAACCGGCCAGATGAATGTCGGAGATAACGATTATGTGATCATCATGGAAAATAATCTCCAGCAGATGAGGCAGACCCTGAAATGCCAGTAGACGCTCCCCGGGACCGGCCGGTATGCCTGACCGTCAACAATGTCAGTTTCGCTTACGGCGCAGAACCGGTACTAGAAGATATCACGCTTACGGTCCGGCAGGAGGAGTTTGTTGGTATTGCCGGCCCAAATGGTTCCGGCAAAACAACCCTGCTCAAGATACTGGTCGGCCTGCTCGAACCAAAAACCGGTACCGTTGAATTTACCTGCCACATGGACGACTGCGAGGGTATGTCTCCCTGCCGCCCCTGTATCGGATATGTTCCCCAGCAGCCGGTGCTGCGCCAGCAGCAGTTCCCGGTGACAGTCCGTGAAGTGATCGAGATGGGAACCTACGGGCAGTCCGGCCTTTTTACCCGCCCGACCGAAAAAGATCGTGCGGCAGTGGAAAAAACGATTTCAGAAGCCGGCCTCGGCCGTGTCGCCGGGGAACTCTTCTGTGATCTCTCGGGTGGCCAGCAGCAGCGGGTGCTGATCGCACGTGCCCTTGTGGGAAATCCCCACATTCTTGCGCTTGACGAACCGACAAACGGGGTCGATGCAAAGAGCAAGCAGGAATTCTACGCGCTGCTTTCCCACCTGCACGACACGCATAAAATCACGGTCCTCATCATCCTCCACGATCTTACCGAGCTGAGCCGCATGATGGAACGGATTGTCTTTCTGCATCACAGGGTCCTGTATGACGGCCCGGCACAGTCCCTTGGCACGAAAGGGCTCTGGAACCTGATGTTACAGGCAGGCAACCAGTAAGGGGTGAGGGTAAATGGTGCTTGAATTCCTGATGTTTAAATTTGGCATGCGAGCGTTTATAGGCGGGCTGATTGTCGCGGTGACCTGTGCGAGCCTGGGTGTCTTTATTGTCCTGCGCCGGCTCTCGCTTATCTCAGACGGCCTTGGCCACGTGGCGTTTGGCGGGATTGCACTCGGGTTCTGGACCGGCATCTATCCACTCTATACTGCCGTGGCCGCAGTCATTACAGGATCTCTTGGGATTCACGCACTGGGCCGGCTCCGGGTTGCATCTGATGCGGCGATCGCGATCCTGTTCTCAGGAGGGCTTGCCATAGGCATTGTCCTCATCAGCATGGCGCAGTCCGCCCCGGCAGATCTCCTTTCCTACCTGTTCGGGACAATTCTCGGAATTAACGATAACGATGTGTACCTTGCCGCAGGGCTCGGTGTGATTGTCCTTGTGGTACTTTGTCTGCTCTGGAAGGAATGGGTGGGGATTACCCTTGACCCGGATTTTGCACGGGTCGCCGGTATGCCAGTGACTGCACTTGAGATCCTCTTTACGGTTCTCGTCGGCCTTACCGTTGTCGTTGCCACCCGGCTGGTCGGTGTCCTTCTTGTTTCAAGCCTCATGGTTATCCCTGCGATTGCGGCAATTCAGCTTAGGCTGCCCTTCCGGCGTACGATTCTTGCGGCACTGGCCATCGCGATCGCTTCGGTTATCATCGGACTCCAGCTCTCATTCTCTTATAACTTGGCATCCGGGGGAGCGATTGTCCTTGTCACCATCGGGTTCTTTATACTCACAGTAATCCTGTCACGACTCTGGCCCCGGTTTAAAAAAGAGTTGCCGGTCGAGGAATGGAACCACCAGTGTAGCGAACCGGGATTTGCCGGATTCAATGAGAGAAAAGAACCGGAACAGGAAAAAAACTAATTTTTTTTTGGTTTTTTGCTCTAGAAAAAACTATTCTCATTAATTTCCCTAATCTTTCGATAAACCAGGTTGGTACTGGATGTTACATAATTACCGGTTTTTTTATGTCCTCTCTATTGTAAAAATAAAGCCGAAAGAACTGGGGAGCGACTCTTGTTGATATTTTTCAGGCCAATTCATCCATTGGCTGATTATTCATTCAATAACCCCGGACATTCATTTTGGCACCTTTTCATCTGTGCTTCACGTGTAAACTTATTTTGGAATACTGCACCCATTGAGAACAATATAAATGTTTATATATTGTTTTGACCTATCGGCTGTTGGGGACATATATGATTTTCCACAAATGGGTGGTTGTCATTATCGCATTCGCATTGCTTACTGATGTTGGCCTCGCATACGGGGAAACCGGGGCAACCTCAACAACCAGCGACTGGAGCTGGAATACCTACAGCGGATTGAGTTCCTGGAATGTACGGATCACGGAAGATGAACATCTCTGTGAAGGAGGACAAATTTACACCAAAGAAATGTCAGTCGGGTTCAAGCATTCAGGCAAAACCGCCGTAATGACAAGTGTCGGCCATGGACCTTCCACGGGCACATTTGTCTCCGGAAACGTATTACATTTTCCTCAAAGGATCGTGTCTGATCCACCAGGAAAATCACAATTATCAGATTATGACCTTACCTTTACCCCGGATTGCTCTTTGTTTACTGGGGGATACAACTGGCATTATAGCGGCCCAAGGGGTGATTCGTGCGACGGCTCCACACGGCTGATTGGATACAACGAAAATAAAGGATGCCCGACGCAATCTTCGGTTACGGTTGTTCCTACCTCCACTTCTTCCATTGCGCAGACGCCGGCTGATTGGTATTTAGTACCGTTAGCCCAAGTACACAGCGATCTAGAACGGGATCAGGATTACCGTTTTACACTGGATTGGGTTCAGAATTGGGAAGGATTAGAAGTACCAGGAGGAGATTGGGTAGGCAGACAGCCGAAAAATGACTATGAAAAGGATGAAGTTTATGCTGCTATGGATGCTATGCTCCAGATCAAAACGCTGGAACCCAAAATTGAAGCAAAATACAAGACAATACTCGATGCGGATCCAAATAATTACTGGGCAAACTGGGATATGGCGCAGCTGAAATTGAGCCAGGGGCACTACAACGAAAATAATTATTACCTGCAAAAGGCACTCGACAACAAGAACCTAGCCGAAGCAACGAGGGAGTTTTTGAAGAAGGACTATACCAAAAGATATTCCTTTGGCTTACCAGATCCCGAAATGTGGCATGAAAATAGCCCAATCATCCAAAAACTGAGTACCGAAGGAAGTACCGTCCCGATCATACATGAGCAGGATCTCAGCAAAGAGATGGCTGACACATCGCAGCGGAGCCTGACGCGTTGGACGATATTTGCCCCGAATAGAGATGTCACGAGTATCGTGCCGAGTGTGATTACCCCGACGGTAATTAACCCGACTGTGGTTAACAAATGAGGTTTGTTTATGCATGGACAAAAATCTGCCAAAACCCACAACTGGCACGCTGCCATGATGCTGTGCGGACTAATCCTTCTCGTCATGTTCGCTGGCTGCGCATCGTTTCCCCCCCAGGGCCAGAATAACCCGGTACCTGCAGTCCCGGCGCCTTCACAGAACCTATCCTGCCTGGACAAGACCTGTTTCATCAATGCGGCAAATGACTGCGGCTCCCAGGAATTAACAATGCAGGAGGATATTGGGACATTACGCTATTCGTCTTCACAGAATTGCCTCTTTACCAAGACGCTTGTCAGCCTGAATAGTTCAGAAAGCCAGGGAATGAAGAACATGCTGGAAGGAAAAAATATGACGTGCAGATACACAAAGGGGAAATTTGACCAGCGGCTGGTTACAACGCTGACCGGAGGAATGGAATACTGCAGGGGGGAGCTCAAAGACAATCTTGGAAGGCTTATGATATTCGCGTGACAGGTTTCTGTAACTTCAGGCATTTCAATAATCCATCATACTTTTAATTTAGGGTAATGTACTATTTCAGCCCCTAAATCCTAGAAGGATTTACGGAGTGAAAAATGGTAAAAATTGCATGCCCAAAATGCAATTCAAAAAAGTTATACAAAATGATTAGTGGAAAAAGGCGCTGCTCTGAATGTAAGTATGACTTCATACCTCACAATTTACCCTTGAGATTAACGAGAGATGAATGGAAACATATCATACGAGGATTTCGAATAACGTTAGAGAATTCGAGTGTAATAATTCACACAAGCGTTTTCTCTTGTTAATCCAGAAAAAATCGACATATCTCCCCGTAAAGTCTCCCTTTTTTTTCAAACGGGATGGCATCCGCTAATAACCCCCAGATGTTTGAAAGTACGGATAAGGCAGATATTGAAACTCAGCGCAGCAAAGATCATTTTTGCATGTACCCTTTCGATAGTCGTGACCATGGTATGAGCCGATTTGAAAACGGTCTTGATAACGGCGTAAGGTCTCTCGCCGGGAGATCGTTTTCTTGAGATTCGTTTGTTTCTGAGTTTATCCCAGATGCCAATGGGGTGATTCCGTACACCCCGCTTCATGGTAGCATCGAACCCGAGAGGTTTAACGCCGAAATATCCTTTGTCCCGGTATACCACTTCACCTTTTTTTGAGAGATCAACTTGACTGTCATGGAGTGATGCTGTTGAGGTTTGAAGTTCCCAGATCAAACCATAGTCACAGTCTTCTTTGGAATGAACCTTAAAACCGAAATATGACTTGGAATTCTTTTTTGTCCAGGTTCCTTCTTTACTTCTTCGTGTCCTTGCCTGATCTCCACGGGGTTTATCCGCTGGGGCATGACCCGGATCAGCCGTGATGAAGGTAGCATCTTGGATCGTACCTTTTTTGATCTTCAGCCCCAGGTCATTCTCTTGACGACGGAGTTCCTCCCAGATAAGATCAAGTTTTTTGTGCTGTATGAGTCGTTCCCGAAAATACCAGATCGTGGATTGATCCGGGATCTTTTCGGGAAAGCCAAGAAATTTCAGAAACGATATCTTGTCATTTGCCTGTCGTTCAAGTTCGGGATCGGATAGTCCATACATTGACTGGAGAATAAGTAACTTGACCATCAGGATCTCATCGAAATTCGGTCTTCCCCCTTGATCGGTTGTGTTGGCATACAAATCACCGATTAACGGGCGAAACCGTTCCCACTTGATTAATGTATCAAACTCGGCTACTTTATCTCCTAATTCTCCCACTCGTTTATACCGTTCTTGCAAGGCAAAATCTAGAAGACTCTCCATACTTTCCGTAATCGGTACTAAGATAAAGTACTATCGGTGTTTTTCGAAATTCTCAAAGATTTCCGTAACCAGCACTATCGGGAATTCATTGAAGACGTCGGAGATAT
>DAOQAA010000056.1:0-10088 GCA_035353675.1 Methanoregula sp.
TCTCTTCTGTTCTCAACCTGTATTCGTCACCCATGCTGATTGTCGATCAGGAACTGTTTATCCGGGATGTAAACGACGCACTTCTCCGGATGTTTTCCCTGAAACGCGAGAATGTGGCCGGCCATAGTATTCTCCAATCTAGGTTATCCGCAAGTTTTTCCGGCACGTTTGCGGAGACGATAAAATCGGTCATTGACGGTAAGGCATGCACAACAGAGAAATCCTTTGACCGGGACGGGAAAAAATTCAGTTTTATCGTCAAAATGGTACCTGTCGTCGATGAGACCGGGCAGTCCTGCGCATCGATCATGTTAGAGGATATTACCGAGATCAAACAATATCAGCAGCATCTTGAAACGATGGTGGAGCGGCGCACGGCAGAATTCCACGAGATCAATGAACGCCTTAAAACTGAGATGGAGGGGCACCGCAGGGCAAAAGATGCAATTCTTATAAGCCAGCAGAAATACCGGGCACTTGTCGAGGACATGCCGGCCTATATCTGCAATTACGAACCGGACGGGACATTTACGTTTGTGAATGAGAACTTCTGTACGTTTATGCAGAAAACAGCCGACGATCTGATCGGGACACCGGTATTCCCGCTGCTTTCTTTGGAAAACCAGGCCATTGTCAAAGATGCGCTCAAAAAAATCGGCCATGAATATTCGGCAGAGACCATAACGCTCGAATTTCCCGGTAAGGAAGGTACGACAATCTGGCACCAGTGGATGATTCGGGCATTCTATGACAAACGGGGAAAAATTACCGAATTCCAGTCGATTGGCATCGATATCACGGATCGTATCGTGACCGAAACGAAACTTGCAGAGGAAGAGAAGAAACTCGACGCGATTATCCGTGGATCCCCCCTTCCACAGCTGGTGATCGATAAGGATCACCGTATCATATCATGGAATACAGCAATGGAACATTTCTCGGGGATGCGGGCAGGCCAGATGATCGGTGCAACGACATTTGGCAACATTCTTTACGATCACGATCACCCGTTGCTTGCCGATTTTATTATCGATGAGAAATTTGACGAGATTCCACGATTTTTCCCGGAAAACTGCAAAAAATCCTCGTACCTTGACGATACCTGGGAAGGCATTACCTTCTCAAAGATTCATCCCGGCGAAGGGAACTGGGTTTTTTTTACGGCAGCGGCAATACGGGATGAAAACGGCATCATTACCCACGTGGTAGAGACCATGGAAGACCTGGTGGGATACCAGACACAGAACGGTACGTCATTTATCGTCAGGTCGCTGTATCCGATGATCGACAGGGATGCACTGCACTAACTCAGAAAAAAAAGGAACGGTCATGAGGATTCGTTTTTTATAAACCGGGTTCGGGCTTTTCCAGTCTGTGGTCGTGGCGGGACGACCGTCATGCGAAAGCCATTCATGAAGGTGAGGTGCCACGAGCCGGTAATTTTCACGGATGGTGCATGCCCCGGTATGCCTTGTGGGGAACCACAATCTCGAACCGTGCTCCCTTTCCCGGGACACCATTTTCGGTTATTGTAATACCGGTAATAGAGAGAATTTCCCGGGACAAAAAGAGCCCGAGCCCGGTGTTCCTGCCATAACCCCTCGCAAAGATCTTTTCTTTCTCCTCAGGGAGGATCCCCTCGCCATCATCCTCGCATACGATCACCAGGTCACCGTGACGCTTTTCGCAGGTGAGCCGGAGGGTCGTGATACTTCCCCCGTATTGCACTGCATTCTCAATCAGGTTGGGAAAGACCCTGGCGATGAGCGGATCGGCATACACTTCCAGGCCGGCAGTGAGATCGTTTTTCACGGTGATCGGTCCGGGCAAAAACGCCGTTGCCGCAGTACCTGCAAGTATCCGGCAGTCCTGCCAGACCGGGGCACTCGCCCCGATTTCTTCATATTGCCGGGTGAACTGGATCATGTCGGTAACCCGCTGTACTGCATATGCAACCTTATGGAAAAATTCGATTTGTGCGGGATCGGTCTGCTTTTTTGCGAGAATGACGAGATATCCTCTCAGTACCGTCATCTGGTTGGAGATATCGTGCCGCGTGATGCTGGAGAGGAGACTGAGTTTCCGGTTGGCCTGCAGCAGCGCTTTCTCCGCACGTTTGCGTTCGGTGATGTCCCGGCTGATACCAAGGACACCGGTGAGTTGCCCGTCGCCTGTATGGATGGGTGCCCTGATGGACTCCAGAACCTCCCGGTGACCGTCGTTTGCAAACGTAATCTCCTCTTCGTTTGCCGTGGGGCCCCCGGCCGCGATGGCTGCGTCGTCAAAGTGTCGGAAGACATCGCCCCGTTCTTTGTCCATGAAATCGTAATCCGTTTTTCCAAGGATGTCGTTTTCCGCTGCACCAAAGAAATTCCCGAAGCGCCGGTTGCAGGACAGGTAAATTCCCTTGGGATCCTTGAGCCAGACCAGATCGGGGAGGGTATCAACGAGCGTCCGCAGCAGCACTTCATTCTCCCGCATTGCATTCTCCACCCGCTTTTGTTCGGTGATGTCCCGGACAGTACCGATAAAATACCTGATGGAGCCGTCAGGGTTTCGCTGCGTTACAAAGGTGAGGAGGGCGTCAAAGGTCGTCCCGTCCTTTTTCTTAAAAAGTATCGGGCGTTCTTTTACGTATCCCTCATGTTCACCGATTTTAAGAAATGCAACCCGCTCCTCGGGATGTGCGTAAATTGAGAGGGTCGATACTCCGGACATCTCCTCCCTGTTCTCATAGCCAAACATTCCCACGTGCGCATCATTAAAATCAATGTATTGTCCCTCCGGCGTAGTGATAAACAGGCTGTCCAGCGTTGTCCTGAAGAACTGGCGATACCGCGCCTCGCTTTCTTTACGGGCCCGATCTGCCTGGATCCGTTCTACCGCTTTACGGACCCTGTGCGAGAGTTCGGCGAACTGTGCCTCAGGCTCGCCCCCTTTCTGGATATAGGCGTCCACACCGCTGTTGATCGCCTGGATGACCACTTCTTCCCGGCCTTTGCCGGTAAACAAAACAAACGGGATCTCGCCAAACTGTTTGCGCACCTCCCTCAGGAACTCTATGCCATCCATACCGGGCATCTGGTAATCGGAAATGATCGCGTCAAACTGTTCCTTACAGATGAGATCTAATGCAACAGGTGCCGACTCGATAATGGTAACAGAAAAATCCCCGGACCTCTCCAGGAACAGCTTGCCAATTTCAAGAAGCGCCGGGTCGTCATCGACATACAGAACCTGTATCGGATCCTTCATCCTCTGACCCCACGGTTTGGATGCCACCTGTTTTCCGGCAGGATTATTTCAGACAGTACACCCTTACCCGGTTTACCGCCCGTGACCCGGTTCATCCCGGATATCCGTTCGGCCGTGCATGCGTACGTTTTGAGGGATTCATCATGAAAGACAAAGATCCGGCCTGAAATCTTTGCGATGAGACAGGAAACGGAGAGGAATTCCATAAATGCTACGAGGTCACCTTCCTGGACTCTTTTTCTGTTCTTCCTTTCATAAACCGGTACGAACCTTCAGGTACGTGAATTTCAAACCGGGCTCCCTTACCGGGTTCACCGGTTTCTGCAATCGATATCCCGGTGATGCCAAGAATTTCCCGGATTAAAAATAAGCCAAGGCCGGTATGCTTTCCAAAACCGCAGGTGAACAAGCGGGGTTTGTCTTCCGGAGCGATGCCGATCCCGTTATCCTCGTACGTGAGGACAAGTTCACGCCCGTTTTTCCGGCAGGCAAGAGAGATTACCGTCACATGCTTCCCATGACGCAGCGAATTCTCAAAAAGATTGTAAAATACTTTTTCGAGGAGAAGATCGGCATAGATCCAGATATCCTGAACATTCACAACGATTTCGATCTTCTCAAACGGAAGGGTCACGCGGGACTGCCCGATCACTTCGTTTAATCGCTGCCATTTCGGCTCGAACAATCCGATCTCCTGGTAGGTTCTGGTAAATTTTATCTGGTCCTGAAGGATTTCGGTGATGTTCCCGATTTGCTGTAAATAAATGCCAACCTGCCCGTCACTCGTGTGTTCCTTTGCGAGCTCAAGATATCCCCGGAGTGCGGTTAATTTGTTGTTGAGATCGTGCGAGGTAATCCGACACATCAGGGTCAGCTTGGTATTTGTCTGCACCAGTTTGTCCTGTAATTTTTTTGAGTTGGATATATCGATACAGAGCAACCGGAATCCCTGAACCCTTTTGTTATGGATAATCGGGGTGAGATAAACAGCCATCGGGAACGTGCTGCCATCACTTTTCATTGCCGTCACTTCATGATCCGGACGAAAAGCCCCTTTGAGTGCGTGAATGTACATATCCCGGATACGGGAACGTTCATCCGGGTGTACCAGGTCCAGTGCCGACAAGGGCGTTGTATTGGCGGGATCGGTATATCCCCATTTTTCCCTGAATGCATGGTTCATGAACGTCACATTAAGCCGTTCATCAAGTTCGATCAAGCTTTTAGGCAGCGACTCCACGAGTTCCCGGTACAGGCTTTCGCTTTCTTTGACCTGCTCCCGGAGATGATATTCTTCAGTAATATCCCGGGAAAAATTCAGGGTTGCAGGCCTGTCATTCCAGGTAATCCTGATCGCATCCACTTCCCACCAGTGGATCTCCCCCTCACGGCTGATCACCCTGAACGGGTACCGTAAAACTTTCTCACCCCGATCAATCCTTTTATGATACCGTTCGCGCAGGGAGGGCTGGTCTTCAGGATGGATAAAAGTAAAATATGGCTCGGACAAAAATTCTTCGCACGTAAAACCACAGATCGTAATACTTTCACAAAATTTCGGGTTGTAAAAAATAAATTTTTCATCCTGGATAATGAAGATGCTTTCCTGTGCATTCTCAACCAGTTGCCGGTATTTTTTTTCTGATTCAGAAAGTGCCAGCTGGGCCCGACGATGCCCCACGTTGATCGTGATCTTGTGTTCCAGCTCGGCAAACTGAGCTTTGGGATCGCCGCCTTTCTGGAGATACGAGTCTGCACCCGAGTTCAGGGCCTCGACTACTACTTCTTCCCGCCCTTTTCCCGTAAACAGGATAAACGGGATGCCATCGAATCGTTCCCGTATAATTTTCAAAAATGCGATGCCATCCATCTCCGGCATCTGGTAATCGGAGACGATCGCATCAAACGACTGCGTTTTTAATAATTCAAGCGCGTTTTTTGCCGACCCGGTGGTCGATATCGACAGCGATCCGGAACGTTCAAGGTACAGCGGTGCCAGGTCCAGCAGTGCCGGTTCGTCATCTACATACAAAACAGAAATTTTTGTCATGGGGGTCACGTGAACAGATGCGGGGATTTTTGGCACAGACCTCGTTATTTTAATAAAACAAGGAGGAGAAATCGATCTCCTTTAGAGTGCAGTATCAATATCGTTGAGCAGTTTCCTGACATCGATCCAGATGATTAACTCGTTTGCTTCCTTGTCTTTGACTTTCACTTTTTTCTTGATGATGCCAATGATTGCCGTATCGTTCTGGCTTACCGATGCGGAGGTATAATCCACCTGCCCGCCCTCGAATGTGGAGACCGAGGTCACATCGTCGACCAGGATCCCGATCTTCGAACGGGTGATCTTATCGTCAAGCACGATGATCCGGGAGGTGTCCATCGTAACGGTGTTACCCGCAGTAATGTTGAGCCGGTGTTTGAGATCGACAATGGTGGTAATCTCGCCCCGGAGATCGATGATACCCCGGATATATGCAGGCACGTTGGGCAGTTTTGTGATGGTCGTATACTCCACCACTTCCTTGACATCGAACAGGTCGATGGCAAACTGCTCCTCGCCAAGGGCAAATACAACAACCTGGATACTGCCCTGCCGGTTCGCACCCTGTGCCGGTGCCGTTGCAAGGGTGGTGTCAGGTATTTTTTCTTCAGATTTTGTTGCCATGATAGCTCCCGGCCGGTCTAGGCAATCTTGAAACGTTTGTTCGCTTCGGTTGCCTCGTTCGCGATGGTTTCAACGTTCTGGATCATGCGGGTGATCTCATCGAGCGCTGCAGATGATTCTTCTGTGGCAGCAGCGGAATCAGTGGCTTCTTTTGCCGTCCTCTCAACGAGTTCCCCAATCTCGTGGATGCTTGCCGTAACTTCCTCGGTTGTTGCTGCCTGTTCCTCGGTTGCAGCAGCGACTTCCGAGGCACTCTTTGCTACCTTGTCAACGGCTTCAGCGATCTTTTTAAACGCCTCGACGGTCTCGGTGACCATCTTTTCTCCTTTGTCCACCACGCTTCTGCTCTCTCCCATGGCAGTGGACGCATTCTGGGTGCTCTTCTTTAAGGTCGCAATCATCTCTTCGATGCGCTCGGCCGAGTTACGTGACTCCTGTGCAAGGGATTTTACTTCCGTTGCGACAACCGCAAATCCCCGGCCGGCTTCCCCCGCCCGTGCTGCTTCGATGGCCGCGTTTAATGCAAGGAGGTTCGTCTGGTTTGCAAGGTCGCGGATGATTCCCACGATCTTTGTAATCTCGCCCATCTGTTTTTCGACGTCCAGCACAATCTCGTGGACATGAGCGGAGGTACCGGCAATTTCTCCCATACTTTTCTGTGCATTGCCCGCGAGTCCGGCGCCCTTCATGGCGAGATCGTCAGTTTCCTTTGAGAGGTTGGAGACCGATTCCATGCTTGAGGTAATTTCCTCGACTGCGGCACTCATGTCCTGCATCGCTTTTGTGATCTGGTCGAACCCCTGGGAAACTTTCTGAGAGTTGTCGCTGACCTTTGCAGAATTGGTCGCAATCTGCTGCACGCCTTTTGAGGCTTCTTCGATGCTCTGGCTTGCACTCTGCGCGGTGGAGGTCATGTTCTCCATCCGGTTGTTGACATCGCCGATACTTGCCTGGAGGTTCTTGATGATGCCAAGGATGGAGTCTTTCATTTTCTGCAGTTGATCATGGACTGACGCGGTATCTTCATCCGGTTTATCAAAATCAAACCGTTGTGTGAGGTCACCTTCCGCGGCTTTTTTGTACACCTGTGAGGCCCGCTCAATATTAACCTCAAGATAGGCATAGATCTTTTTAGACCGGACCTCATTTTTCTCGATCGTTTCAATTTTATGCCGTTCCTCGGTGATATCCTGGTAGATCGTGAGGAAATTCTCGATTGCCCCTTTCTGATCCAGCAGGGGAACGGTATGCCGGACGACAATTTTTTTCCCGGTGGGGAAATTGAACGTTGCCTCTCCGGTGACATTACGCTTGAACTTTTTGGCCTCTTCAAAACCTTCTCCCGACGCAGATACGACATTAAAATCCTTGAGCGTCATCGAAAGGGCACGATCGCGATCAAAACCGGTCAGGGTGAGTAATGCAGTATTGGCATCTTCGACTTTCATACTGGTATTCCAGAGAATGGTCGGGTAGGGACTGTCCTTGAATAATGCCTCTGCCCGCCGCTGAATCTTGGTAAAATCTTCTTCCATAGTAAATCAAACCCCATTTTTGTACATTGGCGGTGATAGAATGACAATATACTCAAAATGATATTTAAATTTTTTTACTTGTGCATACCATAAATGCAACACTCTTTGATAATCGCACAAGGTTTACATATTTTAAGAGGAATTGCATACACATGGATAACACCGGTGTGGAAATCGACCGGATCCGGGATATTTTAAAGTCCTGCCGGAAAGGACAGACTATCGCAGAAATTGCCCGGATGCTGAACCTGAACCGGATTTCCACATCAAAATACCTCAACATGATGGTTGCAGCGGGTGAGGCAGAGATGCGGGTCCATGGCCCGTCCAAGGTGTATTATCCCTGCCAGAGAGTGCCGATATCATCGATCCTGAATTTTTCATCGGATATTCTTGTCGTGATGGATGACACGCTTACGATCATTGATACAAATAATGTGCTGCTCGATTATTTTTCCGTAAAAAAATCAGAGCTGATCGGCCACCGGATTGACTATTCGCCCCTTGGGCAGTATACCGATACGCTCATTCTCGATCATATCCGGAATGCAATCGACTCGACAGGCAGCACCTTAAAAACCAAACAGAAGATCAAAGGAAAGGATTATTATTTCCAGCTGAAGTTTATCCCTACACTTTTTACATCCGGGGATCATGGCATCACGCTGATCGCTGAAGATATCACCGAACTGTCCCTGCACCGGCAGCACCTTGAACAACTGGTTGACGAACGATCGCAGGAACTGGTGTCTGCAAACGAACAGCTCAAAAAAGAGATTTCAAATTATAAAAAAGCACGAAGCGAGCTCAAAGCCAGTGAAATAAAATACCGTGAACTGGTGGAGAACGCAAACAGCATCATCCTCAGGATGGACCCTCGGGGCACTATCGAATTTTTTAATGAATTTGCACAGGATTTCTTTGGCTGGAAACTGGAGGAGATCTTCGGAAAAAGTATCTACGATACGATTGTCCCAAAACAACCGACCGCCGGGAAACCGGTAAAAGAACTCCTCGAAGGACTGAAACTGAACCCTGCCGGTTTAACCCGGTTTGAGAATGAGAATATCAAAAGGAACGGGGAACGCGCCTGGATTTCGTGGACGAACAAATTTATCAGGAACGCGCAGGGTTCCATAACGGGTATCCTTTCTATAGGGAATGATATTACCGACCTGAAACAGGTAGAAGACGAACTGAAACTGCACAATGTCCTGCTCTCTGCGCAGAACGAAACAACGATCGATGGCATCCTTGTCGTTGATGATACCAATAAAATTATTTCCTATAACCACCGGTTTGTCGAACTCTGGGGTATTCCGGAAGAAATTATCGAAAAAAAAGACGATGTACCGGTTCTGGATTATGTCCGCAGTCTCGTGGCAGATCCGGACTCGTTTTATAAAAAAGTCGAAGAGATTTACAAAGATCGCCAAAGGAACGTCAGGGACGAGGTTTCCCTCAGGGATGGCAGGTGTTTCGATCGGTATTCGGCGCCGATGATCGGTCCGGACACAACATACTATGGCAGGATCTGGTATTTCCGTGATAAAACCGGACAAAAGCATTATGAGGACCAATTAAGGAAATCCGAAGAGAAACTATCCGCCATCATCGATTTCCTGCCGGACGCCACCTTTGTGATCGACGCCGAAGGTTATGTGATTGCCTGGAACCGGGCGATGGAAGAATGGACAGGAATCCCCGAACAGGATATTCTGGGTCAGGGGAATTTTGAATACGCGGTGGCAATCCACGGTTTTCGGAAACCGATCCTGATCGATTTTGCCCTGAATCCCGACCAGGAAATTCCAAAAATGTACTCTTCCTGCAAGAAGGAGAGTAATAAATTCATAGCCGAAACCGTTTCGACATATCATAACCCGGAAGGTATCTGGATTTGGGGAACGGCATCCCCATTGTACGATGCCACGGGGACGGTCATTGGCGCTATCGAGTCCATACGTGATATTACTGCGCTCAAACGCACAGAACAGGCGTTGAAAGAGCGTGAGGCAATCTGTTCTGCGATTGTAGAAGACCAGACCGAAATGATCTGCCGGTTCCTGCCGGATGGCATCTTTGTCTTTGTCAATGAAGCATTTGCAACATTTTTCAAAACACCAAAAGACGCAATTGTCGGGACCCGGTTCCTGATGCCCGTTGTTGAAGAAGATCGGCCCGTGCTCCACCACTATTTCTCCGGTATCGACAAGTCGAATCCGGTGATCACCATTGAGATCCGGATGATCCCAAACGAGGGCAATATCCGCTGGACACGGTGGAATATACGCGGACTCTTCTCTCCCACAGAAAAAATTATCGAATACCAGGCCGTCGGGAGGGATATAACGGAGTTCATTATGGCAAAAGAATCCGTTGGTTACCAGGCGCTCCTTTTAAACCAGGTGAGCGATGCGATCATTGCCATCGACATGGATTTCCATATCACGTACTGGAACCGGGCTGCGAAAGGACTATTCGGCTGGAACTCCCGTGAAGTTGTGGGAAAAGATATTCACGACCTCATCCGGTTTGATCTGACAAAACCGGGTGTTACCACAATCAGGGATCATCTCATGGCCCATGGTACATGGAAAGGTTCGCTTGACCATGTCACCAAA
>DAOQAA010000057.1:0-9887 GCA_035353675.1 Methanoregula sp.
CAAATTCGGTGAGAAATATCCGGTCGGTACCCTGCTCGATTAAGAGCATCTCGTTCACAAACGCCTGGGCCTTGATAATCCGGGCAATATTTTCCTGTATTGTGGGACTGTCAAAGAGCGGCAGGCGTATCCGGGACAGATCGGTCCCGATGACGTTCCGGTCCTTGCGGATGCCAAACGTGTTTAAAAAACTCCTGTTTGCCATCAGGATGCGGAGATCTGAGTCAAGGATGACAATGGCGTCGGAGAGATAGTTGAAAAGATCGTCAAAGGGCACGTTCTGCGAGGTTGTATAGAGTTTGGCCTTGCCAAACGGTTTCATTACGGCATGCCCCTGGGACTGGAGGACTTCGAGGTATTTTGCAACAGACCCCCGGTTCATTCCCAGTTCCCGGGCGATAAGGGAAATGGACACGGCTTCGGGATATTTCCCCTGTAAGAATTCCCGTATCCGCGAATTCCGGTCCTGGTCATCTGCCATAAATTCCTGCCTTATCTATTGATTCCCGGTTTTTTGGGAGATGAAGATATCGGAACGTTCTCGAAAACCGGATTCTATGAGCCGACTGTATTTTTCACGATATTGTCCTGTAACGGTATACCCCGTGAGGAGCCGTGATCTCAAACCGGGCACCCTTACCTGAAATTCCCGTCTCGCTGATTGAAATACCGGTGATGGAGAGGATTTCCCGGGATAAAAAGAGCCCGAAACCGGTATTTTTGCCAAAACCCCGCGAAAAGATCATTTCTTTCTCTTCCGTAATGACGCCAACGCCATCGTCTTCGCATACGATCACACGGTCACCCTGACGCTCTTTACTGAAGAGACGGATTGTCGTGATAGTTTTCCCGTACCGCACGGCATTTTCGATCAGGTTGTAAAAGACCTTTGCCATGAGCGGATCTGCAAACACTTCCAGACCTTCAGGAAGATCATTTTTTATGACAATACCTCCGTGCAAAAATGCCGTCGCCGCAGTATCTGCAACTGCCCGGCAGTCCTGCCAGACAGGGGCGTTGACCCCGATCTCTTCATATTGCCGGGTAAACTGGATCTGGTCGGTGATCCGCTGTACTGCATCCGCAAACTTATGGAAGAACTCTTTTTGCGCAGGATCTGCCTGTGTCTCCGCAAAATGGATCAGATACCCCTTCAATACGATCATCTGGTTGGCGATATCGTGCCGTGTAATGCTGGAAAGGAGACTGAGTTTCCGGTTTGCCTGGTGGAGCGCATCCACCGCATGTTTGCGTTCGGTGATGTCCCGGCTGATACCAAGCACGCCGGTGAGTTGTCCATCGCTTGCGTACAGGGGGGTCTTGATGGTCTCAAGGATCTCCCGGTGGCCGTCTTGTGCAAACGTAACCTCTTCTTCGTTTGTCGTGGGGCAGCCGGCGATCATAGCGGCTTTGTCATGGTTCCTGAAAAAATCCGCCAAATCCCGGCTCATGAAGTCGTAGTCCGTCTTTCCAACAATGTCCTTTTCCTCTGCGCCAAAGAAACTCTCGAACCGCCGGTTACATGACAGGTATACCCCTTCGCAGTCTTTTAGCCATACCAGATCCGGGAGTGTGTCGATCAGCGTCTTTAACAGTGCTTTGTTCTCCCGCATTGCGTTCTCCACCCGCTTTTGTTCCGTGGTATCCCGGACAGTCCCGATAAACGATCTGATGGAGCCGTCACTGTTCCTCTGCGGTATAAAGGTGAGCAGCGCGTAAAAAATTGTACCATCCTTTTTCTTGAACAATATCAGGCGTTCTTTTATGGTGACATCACGTTCAATGATTTTGAGGAATTCTGCCCGTTCCTCCGGGTGCGCATAAATGGCGGGAACAGGTACCCCGGACATTTCTTCCCGGCTCTCGTAGCCAAACATCGTCACTAACGCATCATTAAAATCGATAAACCGCCCCTCCGGGGTCGTGATAAACATGCTGTCAAGAGAGGTCCTGAAGAACTGGCGGTACCGGTCCTCGCTTTCTTTTCGAGCCTGCTCTGCCTGAACCCGTTCTACAGCTTTTCTGACCCGGTGAGAGAGTTCTGCAAACTGCGCCCGGGGCTCGCCCCCTTTCTGGACATAGGCATCCACTCCGTTGTCTATTGCCTGGATTACAACATCTTCCCGGCCTTTGCCGGTAAAAAGGATGAACGGGATCCCGCCAATTTTTTTCCGTGCCGTTTTCAGGAACGTTATGCCATCCATTTTGGGCATCTGGTAATCAGAAATTATCGCATCGAAGTGTTCATTTTCAAGGAGGCGCAGGGCCGCAGGGGCCGAATCAATCGTCGTTACTGAAAAATCCGGGGAACGCTCCAGGAACAACCTGCCTATATCAAGGAGAGCCGGGTCGTCGTCTACATACAGGATACGTATCGGTTCCGTCATTATCCGGCCACCCGTAAAAAACGCCACCGGTTTTCAGATACCTGCGCTTTAGACTGTGCCGCGGTCAGCAACTCTTCAGTGACCCCGGGGATCCGATCCATGCCGGGTATTTGCTCATTAGTATATGAGTATTTTTTTAAAACTCCGTCACTGTCACTAGTACTGCGGCCGCGATACATTATCTGTATACGGGGTAGTGACCGGGATGGGAATTGCATAAAATCTACGAGGTCACCTTCACGCGAGCCTGTCGCGGTTCCTTATGTTTAAACCGATAACTGCCATGGGGGACAGAGAGTTCAAACCGGGCACCTTTGCCGGGTTCACCGGTTTCAGTAATTGAAATCCCGGTGATGGCGAGAATTTCCTGGATCAGGAATAATCCAAGGCCATGGTTCTTTCCAAAACCACAGGTAAAAATCCTGGACTTATCCTCATGTGCGATACCGATCCCGTTATCTTCGTAACAGACCACAAGGGACTTCCCGGATTTTTTGCAGGTGATACTGATTACCGTCACATGCTTACCATGGCACAGCGAGTTGTGGAAAAGGTTGTAAAAGACCTTTTCAAGGAGAAGATCGGCATAGATCTCGATATCCTGCACATCAACCCTGATATCGATGTTCTCAAGATTATGTGCCTCGCGGGACCGTCCAATAACTTCTTTTAGCGGCTGCCATTCGGGCTCGGCCACTCCGATCTCCTGGTAGGTTTTCGTGAACCGTACCTGGTTGCGGAGGAAATCCGCGACGCCATCGATCTTTTGTAAATACGCGAGGGCCTGCGGATTCTCCGTGTGTTCCTTTGCGAGAGTAAGATACCCCAGGAGTGCAGTCAGCTTGTTGTTGAGATCATGACCGTTGATTTTACACATCAGGTTCAGTTTGCTGTTTACCTGTACCAGCCGGTCATGCAGTTTTTTTTCTTCGGATATGTCGATGCAGACCAACCGAAACCCGCCAACAGAATTATTCCGTAAAATCTGCGTGACATACACCATCAGGGGAAACGTGCTGCCATCGCATCTGAGAGCAGTCGTTACATGGCCGGGGGGGAGATTGTCACAAAGGGCCTGTTTGTACATCCGACAGATCCGTTCCTGGTCATCTGAATGAACCAAATCAAATACCGGCCTGCCTACAGGTTCCGACGCAAATCCCCATTTTTCCCTCCCGGCACGGTTCATGAAGGTCACGTTGAACCGCTTGTCAAGTTCGATCACGGTTTTTGGCAGAGACTCCACGAGTTCCTGGTAGCGGTTTTCGCTCTCCTTTACCTGCTCCCGGAGCTGGTATTCAAGAGTAATATCCCGCAAAAAGTTCAGGGTAGCGGGCTGGCCGTTCCAAAAGATTTTTATTGCGTCAACTTCCCACCAGAAAATGGCACCCGTCTTGCTGATCACCCGGAAAGAATACCGGGGGAATTTTTCGCCGTTTGTGATCCTCCGGTGATACCGGTCACGGAGGAGAGGCTGGTCATCCGGGTGGACAAATGAGTAATATGGCTGTGAGATATACTCTTCGCATGTATAACCGCCGTTTGCGAGGACTTCAATGAATTTTGGGTTATAGAACGCGATCTTTTCATCCTGGATGATGAAAATGCATTCCTGTGCGTTCTCGACCAGCTGCCGGTATTTTTTCTCCGATTCGCACAGTGCCTGCCGTGACCGCCAGTGACCGACATTGATCTTGATCTTTTGCTCCAGTTCGACAAACTGTGCCACAGGGTTTCCACCTTTCTGGAGATACGCATCGGCACCGTTGTTAAATGCATCGACAACCACCTCTTCCCGGCCTTTTCCCGTGAACAGGATAAACGGGAGGTCAGCATACTGCTGCCGGATTTTTTTTAAGAATTCGATACCGTCCATCACCGGCATCTGGTAATCGGAGACAATCGCATCAAACGACCGGGTTTTTAACAGTTCAAGCGCTTTTTTTGCAGAATCGATGGTCGTTACCGATAAAAGCCCGGAACGTTCAAGGAAAGGCGGTGCAATCTCGAGCAGCGCCGGTTCGTCATCGACATATAAAACAAAAATTTCGGGCATGGGCATCACGTAACCAGGGATTTGTTATTCTTGTACGGCGGTTGTTATTTTGGGAAACTGGAGAAGAAAAAGGGGGTTTGTTACAGCGCTGAATCAATGTCGTTGAGCAATTTCCGGATATCGATCCAGATGATCAGCTCGTTTGCTTCCTTGTCCTTGATCTTCACTTTCTTTTTAATGATCCCGATAATTGCCGTATCTTCCTTGCTCACCGATGCCGAGGTATAGTCCACCTGTCCCCCCTCAAATGTGGATACCGAGGTGACATCATCGACAAGAATCCCGATCTTTGACCGGGTGATATTTTCGTCAAGGACAATGATCCGGGAGGTTTCCATCGTTACGGCATTGCCTGCGGTAATGTTGAGCCGCTGTTTGAGATCGACAATGGTCGTGATCTCACCCCGGAGATCGATTATTCCCCGGATATATTCCGGCACGTTCGGCAGTTTTGTGATGGTGGTATACTCCACGACTTCCTTGACATCAAAAAGGTCGATGGCAAACTGCTCCTCTCCAAGAGCAAATATCACCACCTGGATACTCCCCTGCCGTTTCACATCCTTTGACGCTGCCGTCGCCAGGGTGCCGTTTTGTGGTTTCTCTTCAGTTTTTGCTGCCATGATGCACTCCCGGCCGGCTCAGGCAATCTTGAAATGTTTGTTCGCTTCGGTCGCCTCTTGTGCGATGGTCTCGACATTCTGGATCATGCGCGTGATCTCGTCAAGCGCAGCAGATGATTCCTCTGTCGCGGCAGCAGAATCGGTGGCTTCTTTTGCAGTTTTTTCTACAAGCGTGCCAATCTCGTTCACGCTTGCCGTGATCTCCTCTGTTGTTGCCGCCTGTTCTTCTGTTGCAGCGGCAACTTCAGAAGCGCTCTTTGCCACTTTGTCGATGGCTTCGGCAATCTTCTTGAACGACTGGACGGTCTCGGTGACCATCCCGGCCCCTTTCTCAACAACCGCCTTGCTGTCACCCATCGCGGTAGCCGCGTTCTGGGTGCTCTTCTTTAAGGCTGCGATCATCTCCTCTATCCGCTCCGCAGAGTTCCGGGATTCCTGGGCAAGGGATTTGACTTCAGTTGCAACGACAGCAAAGCCGCGTCCCGCCTCACCGGCCCGGGCAGCTTCGATTGCCGCATTCAGGGCAAGGAGATTTGTCTGGTTTGCAAGGTCGCGGATGATGCCCACGATCTTTGTGATCTCTCCCATCTGCTTTTCCACATCAAGGACAATCTCGTGGACGTTTGCAGTTGTGCCGGAAATTTCAGTCATGCTCTTCTCGGCATCACCGGCAAGCTTTGCACCGTTGAGCGCGAGTTCGTCGGTTTCTTTTGAAAGGTTGGAGACCGACTCCATGCTGGAGGTGATTTCCTCAACAGCGGCACTCATGTCCTGCATCGCTTTTGTGATCTGGTCGAAGCCCTGTGCAACTTTCTGCGAGTTGTCGCTGACCTTTGCAGAGTTGGCTGCAATCTGCTGCACGCCCTTGGATGCCTCCTCGATGCTCCGGGTTGCGCTCTGCGCGTTGGAGGTCATGTTCTCCATCCGGTTGTTGACATCCCCGATACTTTTCTGGAGGTTCTTGATGATGCCAAGGATGGAGTCTTTCATCTTTTTCAGATGGCCATAGACCTGCTGGGTGTCATCATCCGGTTGATCAAAATCAAACCGCTGGGTAAGATCGCCTTCCGCGGCTTTTTTGTAAACCTGCGATGCCCGCTCAATATTAACCTCAAGATATGCATAGACCTTTTTCGACCGGGCCTCGTTTTTCTCGATTGCTTCAATCTTTCGTCGTTCCTCGGTTATATCCTGGTAAATCGTAAGGAAGTTCTCGACTGCCCCTTTCTGGTCAAGCAGGGGGACAACATGCCGGACGACAATTTTTGTCCCGGTGGGAAAATCAAACGTCGTCTCGCCGGTGACATTGTGCTTGTATTTCTTTGCCTCTTCGAACCCTTCACCAGTTGAGGAGATAACCTTAAAATCCTTGACCGTCATCGAAAGGACACGGTCGCGGTTAAACCCGGTCAGGGTAAGCAACGCAGCATTTGCATCTTCAACTTTCAGGCCGGTATTCCAGAGAATTGTCGGGTAGGGGCTGTCCTTGAATAATGCCTCTGCACGTCGCTGAACTTTTGAGAAGTCTTCTTCCATAGATAATACTCCGAAATATATTGAATGGGGTTATTGATTATTTTAATAGTCACGTATTTAAATTTTTTTACTTAAGCATACCAAAAATGAAAAATGTTCTGATTGCCAAATAAAGTTTACATATTAAGTAATTAATTAATTAATTATAATGGATAATACCGAAAAGGAAATTGTCCGTATCCGGGATATTTTAAAGTCCTGCCAGACCGGGCTTACTATCGCAGAAATTGCCCGGATGCTGAACCTGAACCGGATTTCTACGTCAAAATACCTGAATATGATGGTGGCATCCGGCGAAGCGGAGATGCGTGTCCACGGGCCATCCAAAGTCTATTACCCCTGCCAGAGGGTGCCCATCTCTACCATCCTGAATTTTTCCTCGGAAATTCTTGTCGTGATGGACGATACGCTCACCATCATCGATGTAAATAACGTTCTCCTGGATCGCATGTCTGTGAAAAAAACAGACCTGATCGGCCACAGGATTGACTATTCACTTCTCGCATCGAATCTCGATCCTGTCATCATCAGCCACCTGCACGATGCAGTCAGCTCACGTGGCAGTACCCTGAAAATCAGGCGGGAATCCCATGGAAAAGAGTATTATTTCCAGCTGAAATTTATTCCCACGGCGTTTGAATCCGGGGATCATGGCGTCACGCTGATTGCCGAAGATATCACCGAGTTATCCGTATACCGGCAGCAGCTCGAACAACAGGTTGACGAGCGGTCACGGGATCTGGTAACAGTAAACGAACAGCTCAAAAAGGAGATCGCAAATTACAAAAAAGCACGGAAGGAACTGACGTCAAGTGAATCCAAGTACCGGGAACTGGTACAAAATTCAAACAGTATCATTCTCCGGATGGACAATGAATATAATATCAATTTTTTTAATGAGTTTGCGCAGAATTTTTTCGGCTGGAAAGAGGACGAGATCCTCGGGAAAAATATTTATGAAACGATTGTGCCGGCAGAGCAGACGCACGGAAAACCGGTAAAAGAACTTCTCACCGAACTGCAAAAGAACCCGGCCGGTTTTACCCGGTTCGTGAATGAGAACATCAAAAAGAACGGGGAAAAAGTCTGGATTTCCTGGACAAACAAGTATATTCTCGATACCGAAGGTACTGTCACGGGCATACTCTCCATCGGTACGGATATTACCGAAATGAAACGGGCAGACGAGCAGCTGAAATTCCAGAATATCCTGTTTACAACCCAGAACGAAACGACAATCGATGGCATCCTCGTGGTGGATGAAACCAATAAAATTATTTCATATAACCAGAGGTTCGTCGATCTCTGGGGTGTTCCAAGGAATCTTATCGAAAAAAAATATGATGCATTCGTTCTGGATCACATCAAGAATCTTGTTAAGGATCCGGTATCGTTCCTCAGAACAGTCACGAAAATTTACAGCGATCACCAGCGGATTGTCCGGGACGAACTGTATCTTAAGGATGGCCGTTGTTTTGACCGGTACTCGGCACCGATGACAGGCCCGGACACCACATATTATGGCCGGATCTGGTATTTCCGCGATACGACAGAACAGAAGAGGTATGAGGAAAAACTGCGGGCATCGGAGGAGAAGATGGCCGCCATTATCGACTTTTTACCGGATGCCACCTTTGTCATCGATACAAACGGGATTTTGATTGCCTGGAACCGGGCAATGGAGAAATGGACGGGGATTCCCGCACGGGACGTCATTGGTCTTGGGGATTACGAATACGCACTTGCGATCCACGGGTTCCGGAAACCGGTCCTGATCGATTTTGCCCTGAATCCCGACCGGGAAAATCCCGGGATCTACACTTCCTTCAAGCGGGAGGGAAATACCTATACCGGAGAAACGTTTTCGACATATGCCAAACGTGAGGGCATCTGGATCTGGGGTACCGCTTCCCCCCTGTATGATGCCACAGGAGCGGTGATCGGCGCCATTGAATCCATGCGTGATATCTCCGCCATCAAACAGACGGAACAGGCATTAAAAGAACGCGAGGCAATCTGCTCTGCCATTGTCGAAGACCAGACCGAGATGATCAGCCGGTTCCAGCCGGATGGCACGTATGTCTTTGTCAACGAAGCATTTGCCGCATTTTTCAATACAACAAAGGCTGACATTGTCGGTACACAGTTCGCGCTGCCGGTTGTTGAAGAGGACAGCAGCCTGCTCCATCACTATTATTCCGGTATCGATGTGTCAAACCCGGGTGTAACTCTTGAAATTCGGCTGGCCCTAAACGAAGGAGACGTCCGCTGGACACGGTGGAACATCCGGGGGCTTTTCTCGCCCGAAGGAAAAATTATCGAGTACCAGGCAGTCGGGAGGGACGTAACGGATTATGTTGCGGTAAAAGAATCGGCCTCTTACCAGTCCCAGCTGTTAAACCAGGTCACCGACGCAATCATTGCCACAGATATGAACGCCCGGATTACCTACTGGAACCGGGCGGCGGAAAGGTTGTTCGGCTGGAAATCCCGGGAAGTTCTGGGTAAGAATGTTCACTCACTCATCCGGTGTGAGATGAAAAAAACGGATGCCGTCAAGTTTCAGGAGCATCTCATGGCCGAAGGCAGCTGGAAAGGTGTACTCACTTGTGACACCAGATCCGGCAGGCATATCCGCGTTGAGTGGTCAGTCTCGGTCATGAAGGATCATGCGGGAAAGATGACCGGGAGCGCGGGACTGTGCCGGGAAATTCCGGCAAAAAAACAGGCCGGCTAAACACCGGCTAAAAAAAACTGAATGCCACGAAAAAAAAGGGATCAGGCTGTCTCCAATCCTTCCGGCTGTGCTTTTTTCAGGTGGATGTCGAGCACGCCGTTTTTCAGGGTTAATTTCGCCCCTTCTTTTATCACCGGGACAGGGAGCGGGATTACCTGTGAAAGTGAGAACGATCTCCGCTCGCACATCCGGTTCCCGTTAAAACCTTCTGTTCTCTGCACCTTCTGGGCAAGAGTGATTTTCAGGATTTTTTCTTTTTGTAAGGCGACGGATAATTTTGAAATTCCGGATCCCGGGACCGTATCCATTGTCACAGTTACTTCATCATCAAGCTCTGCGACTTCAGCGTTTGCTGTGTGCGCATACTGGCACACGATCCCGGGGTCCTCATCTGGCAACAGCGGATTATCAGCTGGTTCAAGAGCAAGTTGGTACAGGTAGTCCATGGATGCCCTGAGTTCATCGAGCTCATCATAGATTGATCGGTCATAACGTCGTACCATTTGTCTGCCACCTCCTGATTGCTGCCCAGGTGTAATCCCACCTGG
>DAOQAA010000058.1:0-9819 GCA_035353675.1 Methanoregula sp.
ATCGATCTACGGGTTATGAGCCCGTCGGGATATCCTGACTACCCTACCTCGCTTCTTGTTAGTCAGGGTTATAATATAGACGGCGGGCGCTGATATACTTTACTAAAAAAATGTTTCATTCGGGGACAATCGCCAGAGTTCGCTAGGTTCAATTATCAGTGATTCCCTATCATCTCATATGGACGATAAAGAACTCGATGCAATCCGGGAGAGGCGGATGGCGGCCTTAAAAGAGAAGATGGAGCGCCAGAGTGTCGCCGGCGGAATTATAACTGTTGACCAGCTGCACATGAACGATCTCCTCAAACAGCACCCGGCCCTTGTAATCGATTTCTGGGCTGAATGGTGCGGGCCATGCCGGAGGGTCGGGCCGATAATCGAGGAACTCGCGCAGGAGTTTGCGGGAAAAGTCACGTTCGGGAAATGCAACACGGATGAAAACCAGCAGCTGGCGATGCAGCTTAACATCTCCGCAATCCCAAATATCGTCTTTTTCTCGAACGGCCGGATGGTGGACCGCGTGATCGGGGCGTATCCAAAGGAAGCGATACGGGAAAAAATTATCCGGAATTTCCCGTAAAGATTACAAATACCATTTTTTGCAAGGGCGCCTCCTGCCATTATTGTAGTCTCTAAAAAAAGTAGTCCGGGAATTACCGGGTTTATTCACAGTACGGATCGTTTATGAACTCTTCATAAACTTTCTTTGGCGGCCTTCCGCCACGGTGGCCCCCGTGAGACCGGTGCTGTGACTCCACACGCTCTTCTTCATCCTCATCCACATCGGGTTTTTCCCCGGTTGGTTCCTGTTTATTTAGTTCTGCTGCAGGATGCGAAGGCTCATGTTGACGCCCCCTCATTGGATGGTGATACGGTCGCCGTTCGTGGTACTGGCGGGGCGGTTGTTCTGTGTGGGTTTCATCAGCCATAGATAACCAGTTATCATACGGGACAGGAAATGAAAAAACTTATTGTGCCCCGGAATACAGGGTGCCTTCCTGAATTTCGATAATGAGAGCACCGAGTTCCTCAACGACCTTGAGCAGTTCCGGCCCGCCAGTAATGTCCGGCTTCATTGTTTCAAACTCGCCGAGCGAAAGGGTCCAGGCATCCCCCCAGACTTCAAACCGGAACAGGTGTTTTTTTAAGAATATTCCAAGGACGAGCAGGATAATTCCCGCGATACAACAGCCAATCCCGCCCACAAGGGGGGTCAGGGTTTTTATGAAAAATCCGAAAACCGCAGCAAGGATCCCCACGAACATGACGACGATCCCGGCAGCGACAAGACCAATCCGTGCCCGTGCCGACTGGACGACAGCGACTCCTTTGATATCCGCGAGAGTGGCCTGCTGGTAGAGCGATTCGGACCGTATATCAAAGAAACTCCTGCCCATTGAATAGGTAATAAGCCGTTTGCTCGTAACGGCGAGGCTGACTTTTGCCTTCACCGGGAAAAACATGCGGAAACCGTCATATTCCTTGATCAGGGTTTCATTTGCCGCAAAGCCGATAAAATTCCGAATATCTGCCATATTCCCACGAATCCTGTCACTCGTAGTTTGGCACACAATTATTACAAAATTGTGGTCGTGAGAACTTACTGGCTGTAATCAGCCCCCAAACGGGCTCAAAAATGAACACGTATATACATTAACGTCAAAATTATATCATCAAACTAAAAGGCAGAGCCATGTCAAACGTTACTACCCTTCTCGATGCAAAGAGTGTTCCCGAAGCAAAGCCGGCTCTTGTCTGCCCCTCCCGGAACGAAACATACTCGTATCTCAGACTCCGCGAGGAGATGAACCGGATAGGAAACGGTCTATTAAGCCTTGGAATAAAAAAAGGCGACCGGGTCTGCATTTATCTCGACAGTTCTCCCGAATACCTGATCAGTTATTTTGCGATCTGGCGTATCGGTGCTGTCGCCGTCCCGACAAACATCGTGTACCAGGGTGAAGAACTGTTGCACGCGATAAGCGATGCCGGTGCCATTGCAATCATTACGGACCGTAAAGGTGCAGGCATTGTCGCGGAAGTGCAGAAAAAAGCCCCGGCCCTTGCCCATATCATCTGCGTGGGAGGATCCGGTGCAGGCTCCGGAGTTGTCGCGTGGGAATCGTTTGCCCCGGCGCCGGTATCCATGCGGGCGGCCAACTGCGCGATGGACGATCTCTGTCACCTCCAGTATACGGCAGGAACAACCGGTAAACCAAAAGGCGCCATGCTGACTCACGGGAACTGGATGACGGCACTCGATGCGGAACGGGAAGCCCTCCGGCTCCGCCCGGACGATGTGTATCTTGGGATTTACCCGATGGGGCATGTCGGGTTGTCGTGGGGATTTGCCGTACTGCGGGCTGGCGGGACGTTTGTCATGATGGAGCGTTTCGAGCTTGAACGCTACCTCTCGCTTGTGGAAAAATACCATGTGACCGTCCTTGCCGGGATGCCGCCTGTCATCCACACGCTCGTCCACAGCGCTCCGGGCACCGAGGACCGGCTCCGCACAGCCCGGCTCATCATATCCGGGGGAGGTTCGCTTTTGTCTCCTGTCTGGGAAGCCTTTGACAAGCGCTATCACATCCCGGTTGCAAACTCCTACGGATTGTCCGAGACAATTGTTATCGGTTCCGGCACGACCACAATTCCTGAATATCCCCATCTCACCAAGAACTTCCAGAGCGTGGGAGTCGCTGTCGGTTATACGGAGGTCAGGGTTGTTGACGTTGAGGATCCGGAAAAAGAGATGGCCCCGGGCGAAATCGGGGAAATTTCCCTTCGCGGCCCTTCGGTGGCAAAAGGCTACTGGAACATGCCGGAAGCGACAGCCGCGGTGTTCCGGCATGACGGCTGGTTTTTAACCGGCGATATCGGGTACATTGACGCGGACGGGATTCTCTACATCACCGACCGGAAAAAAGACATGATCATCATGTCCGGCTGGAAGGTCTACCCGACGGAAGTTGAGAATGTTATTGTCCAGCACCCGGCAGTTGCGGATGTGGCAGTTTTCGGTATCCCGGATGAGCGCCGGGGTGAAATGCCGGCAGCTGCGGTTGTGACAAAGGCCGGCGCCACGCTTACAGAAGAGGAACTGGAATCGTTCTGCCGTACCCACCTTGCCGGCTACAAAGTCCCGCGCCGGCTCATTATCGTTGACGAACTCCCGCGTGTGCATGGCTGGAAACTCCTGCGCCGGACTCTCCGGGAGAAATTCGGTAAAATCGGGGCATAAACCGGAAATCCGGGAAAATACGGGATTTTTCTGCGACAAAAACAGGAAAATTTCCCGGAAACTTTTTAAATTCCTGTTTAATAATACTAGCCGGAGCATACGGAAGTGGATTCTATTAGCCGTATCGCCGACATGCAGATCACCGGCAGGCCAAAGAAAAGATCCACCGGTATCGTGGGTCTTAACCTCCTTCTGGATGGTGGTTTTCCGGAAGGCTCGGTTATCATGGCATACGGGACGCCGCTGTCCGGCGTTGACCTTGCGGCGATACAGTTCTGGAAGGCGGAAAGCGAAGAGGGCACGTACCTGATGAACGACGGGGACGTTGAGGCAGGTATGGTTGATGCAACCGACCTTCACCCGGAGATGTACCTCCCCCAGATGATCGGCAGGAGGATTATCCTTGACTCTTTTTCAACAATCGTCATAAAATACGGTATCGACACTGCGCTGAAATTTTTACGGCTCGCTCGCGAAGAGATGCGGAAACGCGGTTCGAATATGATGTTTATTGTCTACACCAATGTCCATACCCCTGTTGAAATGACACGGATCATGCGTGCAGCAGACCTCGTGGTGGAATTCAAGACCGATATTCACCAGAACGAGATTGAACGGACGCTTGCAGTCCACAAGATCCGTGACGCTGCCGCACCCCAGCGTCTCCTGCCGTTTATTATCACGGAAAACGGGATCGAGGCATCGACGACATCAAGAGTCGTGTAGAAAATAGATCTTTTTTGTTTTTGTGGAGGTTACAGCGCGAGCCGTGCCTCTTTTGCGGCTTCTGCCATATTCTTGAGTTTCCAGAACGCCGCTTCACGTGACCGCATTCTCATGCCACAGTCCGGATCGACAAGCATGTTTTTGGCGCCAAAGACCTCAATGCCTTTCTCGATCCGCTTTTTGATCTCGGGGACAGTCTCCACAGTCTCAGAAGTGGAATCGACACAACCGTACCCGATCATCCGGCCGGAGAGATCTTTTGATCCGAACAGTTCGATGTTTGCAGGATTTTTCGAAAACTCGAAGTCCAGCACGTTAACGTTTATTTTGAGAATATCGTCAAGCACATTCCCGAGATTGCCGCAGACATGCAGGCAGCTTGGGGTATTGATGGAACTGGTGATGAGATCGACTGCCTGTTTTCCAACAGCAAGGTCTGCGACACCGGTCGAAAAGATCGGCTCGTCGATCTGGACAAGGGTAACCCCGGCAGCCTCAAGGTAGCGTGCCTCAACAGCAAGAGCAGCCGCGAGGTCAAGCGCCAGTTCCTCCCGGTTCCGGTACATCGGCGTGCTGATATGGAGGCCGTGGGCAAGCGTTGACGGACCGGTAATAATTCCCTTGACGTACATGGACTTTGACCGGGCGTATTTTGTGTCCGCAACTGTTATCGGCCCGGACGCCGGCTGGATCTTTCCGATAACGTCCTGTCCCTTGATGCCGGGCAGTTTGCCTGAAAACGCATTGATCATGTCGCCCCGGACCTGGCCGTCAGAGATAATATCGATGCCGGCCGTGATCTGGTCGGCCACAGCAGTCTCGACCGCGGATTTCAACGGGTCTAAAAAGGATTTGAGGCCGGAGCCTTTGACTACGGGATAACTTCCCACAACTGTTGTCGCTAATACCCTGTTGATGAAATATGCCTTCATGGGACAAGCCGGTGCATATCACGCGGGAACAGTACTGCTTCCCGGACGTTTGAGAGCCCGAGCATGGTCATGATCAGACGTTCGGCGCCAAGACCCCATCCCGCGTGGGGCGGCATCCCGTACCTGAACGGGCGGAGGTAGAACTCGAAGCTCTCTGGGTTGAGGCCTTTCTTTTTAATCTGCCGGACGAGGAGGTCGTACTGGTGGACACGCTGTGCACCGCTTGAAAGTTCCATCCTCGGGTGCATAAGGTCGAACGCCTTACAGATCGACGGGTCATCTTCGTAAGGCATCGCGTAGTATGGCCGGATCTCGGTAGGCCAGTCAGTGATGAAGTAGTGGGCTCCCATTTCATCACCGATTGCGTGCTCGGCAGCGGCGGAAATATCGTCGCCGTACTTTATCGGTTCGCTGCACGTCCTCTGTGCGATCTCGATGGCTTCGCTGTACGGCAGCCGGGTGAAGGGTGCTTTTGGCACGGTAAAGTCTGTCAGTTCGAGGTTTGCAAGCGAATCGCTGCATGACCGGTTCACGTACTGGTAGGTCTTTACGATCAGGTCTTCAAGGAGTTTCATGACGTCGTTGTGGTCTGCGTACGAGACCTCGACATCGATACTGGTTGCTTCGTTTAAGTGCTTGGTCGTGTTGTGCTCTTCGGCCCGGAAGATCGGCCCGATCTCGTAGACCTTCTCAAAGCCACCGGCCATCATCATCTGTTTGTAGAGCTGCGGGCTCTGGTTCAGGAATGCCTCTTTGTCGAAATACGCAATCGGGAAAAGTTCGGTCCCGCCTTCCGTTGCGGCGGCGACAATCTTTGGCGTCGTGATGCTGGTGAACCCTTCCTTGTGGAAGAAATCGTTTATCGCGTGGATTGCAGCGCTTCTTATCTGGAAGACTGCTGCGACACGCGGCCTCCGCACATCAAGGAACCGGGCGTCGAGCCGGGTATCGAGTTCAGCCCCGACTTTTTCTGAAACATCAAGGGGCAGCGGGGTTTCCGCAAGGTTGACGATCTCAAAAATTTCGGGCACAAGTTCCCTGCCGCCCGGGGCTTTCTCTACTGCCTTTACAATGCCGCTGACGCGGACAACGGATTCACGCGATACTTTCTTTGCAGTCTCAAGGACAGCTTCTGAAACTTTCTTTTTCGGAATGGTTACCTGGATGATGCCGGTGCGGTCGCGGATTAAAAAGAACGCGAGGCCCCCGAGGTCTCGTACCTCGTGGACCCATCCACAGACTTCCGCATTGCCGGTTTCCGGCGTGATTGATTGTATAGGTATGCGCATTAAAATCGTAGTACAATGGGTCATGGGATATAATGGATTTTATGGGCAGGTCCCGGTCGGTGCGGTTAATAGTCCCTCTTTTCTGACCGGTCCGGGCCTTTTTATGATCTGCCAGATTGCAGGATGCAAGATGCAGACATGCGCACAAATTCCCGCAAAAATGGGTAGCTCACCAGACATTCTGACCCTACATGTTTTTGAACCGGTCGGGAGTATGGGATAGTATGACATCTCAACCTCCACCGAAGACCCCCCATAGGGAGGGTGGCAATGGGGGCAGCACAAAAATCCTTCTCGGGATTTTTATCGGCGTCGTGATAGTGCTTGTGGCTGCTGCATACCTGACATTCTCGGTCAATGTCTCCTCTGATGTTTCAGGGGATTCGCTCCCGTACGAGACACATTACAATGTCGAGCTCCCAGACGGGGAACCGGTGACAATTGGCAACAGCCGTATATCGGTGATGGCATACGGCGATTCGATCACAACCGATGTGGACGGGGACCGCGAACAGCTGGTCGTTGGCCAGACCCGGGTAATCAGCCCGCACCACGCGAAGATCACCAGTCTTCTTGTCCCGCTCTACGATGTCGATTTCCAGATCACCCTGAGGTATCTCGGCTCGACCGGGACAAAGGATAATTTCTACCTGACCGTAAAGACCTCAAAACAGGTACCGGAGATGATCATCAGGCGCCTGCTCCCGTCGAACATGAATGCACAACCGGTGTGAAAAACCGGGTGTGAAATTTTTTTAAATGTACGAAATTACAAATTTTTGTTTTCATGGCCGGTACGGGTAAACCTCCGTATTGTGCTCCTTTAAAAAACACCCCTGCTATAGGGAGCCCGTATGATCCCACTCCTTATTGACACCGGATATTCCGGGTTCAATTCGGGCTCCGATTACCCGGTTTTTCAGATCATGAGGCACTCAAAGGCCAAAAACCGGCACTTATGACGGGTCAGGGAGTCATTTTCACGTCGGAAGCATGAGGCCGCTAATAGCAGCGTTCCTGCGGTCGGAATTTTTTTAGAGGTGCTGGCGTACCCAGGATCCAACAGAATGCGGATATGGGGCTCCAAAAGGCATCGTGCCGGTTTTACGCCGGAGATATGCACGACGGATCATGTCCTGCATAATCCCGTCAATGTATAGATCATTCAATCGTTATCCCTCCTTTACAGGAAACAGGCCACGAATTGAGCTCCGGTTACCCGGTTTTTCCGGCCTGGTAACAGGAATTCGCGAAAAACCGACAGGAAATGGTGGTTCCGGGGCAATTTTTACATCGGAGAAAAAAATATTGAATTGGCACGAACTGAGTGGCGGATCTTATTTTTATTGAATATGTGGACGTGAAACCAAAAAGACGCAAGATATCGTGCTTCTTTGGGCAATCCCCGGAAAAACCCGGTTTTATCACCCCAGCCGGTTTCCGGATGGGATTAAACGCCACGCATCCGGGATCGTTTTTTTTGGTCAGGTACCGGGAATTTCCCGAGTAATACAGGACGATCAAAAACCATGCCACCGGGACAGTGACCATTCCGTGTATTCCTGGCAGACAAAATAAAATTTTGAGGCGGCAGTAATACTTAAGAATTCTCCGGCGTCTCCAAGGTTCCAGAGCGTGGCTACGGCAAAGATGAGAGTAAAGTAGGGGGCAGCCGGTAATTTCCAGCCCCGCCAGCTGATAATGGCAAATGCTGCGGTCAATATAGCGGACAACGGGAACAGGAGTATGACCGGTGAAAACTGAATTTCCACAATTCGCCTGATATTGTTTTTAAAAAAATTCTGGCCGTATTATTACTATAAAGTCTCTTATTATGGCCTTATTTATTTTTATCCGCAATAATAATGGGAAATCGGTGCGTGAAAAAAATACCTGCTCCCGGTGTGGTATTTTGCGGTTTTTATTTTTGGCCTGCACATTCCCGGCAGTCTAAACGCCGGCGATCAGAACAGCGTTTTCTGCGAATGGTTCAGTTTGAGGTGCGCAAGGGCAGCGGAAGTTGTCTCCCTGCCCTGCGGCGTCCGTTTCACAAACCCGATCTGGATAAGGTACGGCTCGTAGACTTCCTCGATGGTCCGGACCTCTTCCCCGACCGAGATCGCGATTGTTTTTACCCCGACCGGGCCGCCACCGAAATCCTGTGCGATGACCGAGAGGATCCGCCGGTCGATATCGTCAAGCCCGAGTTCATCTATCTGGAGCATATCAAGCCCCCCTCTTGCAATTTCTGCCGTTATTGTCCCGTCGCCTTTTACCACGGCATAGTCCCGGACTCTCCGCAAGAGCCGGTTCCCGATCCTTGGCGTGCCCCGGCTCCGTGCTGCAATCTCTGTGGCACCTTCGGGCGTGATCGGGATCTTCAGGATCGCAGCGCTCCGGGTCACAATTTTTACAAGGTCCTCTGTCGAGTACAGGTTCAGGCGCACGAGGATCCCAAACCGGTCCCTAAACGGCGAACTCAACAGCCCCTGCCGGGTAGTCGCGCCGATCAGCGTGAAATGTTCAAGAGTCAGCTTGATCGAGCGGGCGCTCGGCCCTTCCCCAATCATCACATCGATAAAGAAATCTTCCATCGCCGGGTAGAGGATCTCCTCGACCACCGGGTTCATGCGGTGGATCTCGTCGATGAAAAGCACGTCCCCTTTCTGGAGGGCGGTGACAAGTGCGGCAATATCCCCGGGTTTTTCAAGCACCGGCCCGGTCGTGGTCTTTATGGTAGCGCCCATCTCGCGTGCGATAATATGTGCAAGAGTGGTCTTCCCAAGGCCCGGCGGACCGGCAAACAGGATATGGTCGATGGGTTCGCCCCGCTGTCGGGCGGCTGCAATCGCAATCTGGAGTGCAGTCTTTGCCGCGTCCTGCCCGACAAATGCGTCAAGCGTGGCCGGCCGGAGCGTCACATCTTCAAGATCATCCGGTGTGGGTTCCGGAGCGATGATCCGTTCGCTCACCGCCGTTCACCTTCTTTGAGGATAACAAGCGCCGCCTTGATAAGCGACTGGATTGGTGCGCCGGGCATCCCGGCGGCCGCAGCCCGCACCGCATCGTATGATGCCTGCTCGGCAAAACCAAGCGAGACAAGGGCGCTTACCGCATCCCTGACATTCCGGTCCGGCATTCCGGCCGGGGTGATCGCCATTGCCGCCTGGACCTTTTTCATCTTGTCCCTGAGTTCGAGGATCAGCCGCTTTGCACTCTTTGGCCCGATACCCGGAATACGGGTCAGGCACTTTTCATCTTCTGAAAGGATCGCGACAACAAAGTCTTCAAGGGAGATCCGGGAAAGGATATTGAGCGCGATCTGGGGGCCGATGCCTGAGACACCGAGAAGGACTGTAAACAGTTCCAGTTCGCTCTCGTGCAGGAACCCGTAAAGTGAGATCGCATCTTCACGCACGGCCATATAAGTATGGAGTTTTACTTTTCCGGGCGCGTTTGTGATCTCGCGGATCTCCGGTTCCGGCACAAACACCCGGTAACCGATCCCGCTGACGTCCAGCACCACCCACCGGTCACCGGTTGCGGCCGGGGTTCCATTAAGATACGCGATCATCTCTACTTATCTCATGACGTGGATATGACATAAGGCAATCGAAAGGCCGTCCGCGGC
>DAOQAA010000059.1:0-9429 GCA_035353675.1 Methanoregula sp.
ACCGGTTCAGGACTTATTGACATTCTTGCTGAACTGCTCTCAGCCGGCGTGATCGACCGCACCGGGCGGATCAACACTGAGATCAAAAATCCCCGTATCCGGACCGGCGCACACTTCCCGGAATACGTGATTGCATGGGCCCGCGAGACCGACATTGCAAAAGATATTGTGATTACCGAAAATGATATCAAGAACCTCATCATGAGCAAGGCATCAATCCACGCAGCCTGCGTGACGCTGATGAAAGAAGCAGGAGTGACCCGGCTTGACATTACCACCATTTACTTTTCCGGCGCCTTTGGCAATTACATCAACAAGAAAAACGCGACCATCATAGGACTTATCCCGGAGATCGATCTGGACCGGATTAAAAATATCGGGAACGGTGCAGTGACCGGGGCAAACCTCGCGCTCATCAACCGGGGGCAGAGAAAACGCCTTGACGGTATTGCCGGCCGGATCGCGTATATCGAGCTGAACGCGGAGCCGTCGTTCATGGACGAATACACATCAAGTGCATTCCTCCCGCATACGGATCTATCTCTGTTTCCAAAGGTCCAGGCATTGATTGAATCTTTGCGCGAGAAAAAGGAGGCCAACTGATGTCCAGAATGATCCCGCCTCCGTACTCCCGTGCAACCGGTGTCGGAGCCCTTCCGCATACCGATCCGGTGCTTGCGTCCGATGATGTGCTGGAAGTATTCCCGGAATTCCCTTATATTCCGACACTGCCGGACCGGAGTCTTCTTGAAAGCATTGTCTTTAACGATTCGGCACAGCTACCGGGCCAGTTTATCCGCGAAGGTCGGCTGCTGTACGACAGCACCAAAGACAATAATTCTGCAATGGAGCAGGTATACCTGGATTTTGTTGAAGAAAATTTTTCCGGGTACAGCCTTGACGCGACACATGCATCAGTGTTTTCTCACATGATGACTCGCAAATTCCCGCAGGCACAGGTCCTGAAATGCCAGGTGACCGGGCCGGTCACATTTGGAATGCAGGTCGTTGATGCAGACAAACGCCCGATCTATTACGACTCCCAGATTGCCGATGTCCTCTCGAAAATGATCGCGCTCAAGGCACGGTGGTGCGAAAACGAGATGCAGACCCGGACCGGAATAAAAGAGACGCTTGTCGTGCTCAACGAACCATACTTTGCGTCGCTTGGCTCTTCGGTTGTCCCGCTCGACAGGGAAACAGTCCGGGCCGGCTGGCAGGACATTGCCTCGCTGGTCAAAGGCGGGCTTGGCGTCCACTGCTGTTCGAATACAGACTGGAGCTTTGTTATCAGCCTTGACCCGTCAGTTATTTCCCTTGATGCCTACGGGACGGCGAAGGAATTTCTCCTTTACGCTGATGCAATCCGGGGATACATGGAACGCGGTGGTGTTGTTGCGTGGGGAGTAGTCCCGGCCGAGTACAAACTTTTTGCAGCGGAGACTGTCGATTCACTCTATGCACGGTACTGTGCGATACGTAACCAGCTCACAAAACAGGTACCGGTAGAACTTTTCGATGCGCAGTCCTTAATCACGCCAAGCTGTGGTATCAGGTTTGCAGACAGGAACGGCGCCACCGCGATCCAGAAGGCTGCCGCTGAAATTTCTGGAAGAATCCGGGCAGAGGCAAAAATCCCCTGATTTTTTATTGAGGCAGACCATGACTACACGTCCGTTTACTATAGCACTATCCGGAAAAGGCGGCACCGGGAAGACAACAATAAGTTCGCTCCTTGTCCGGGCATTTATTGATGCAGGTGAAAGCCCGGTTCTTGCTGTCGATGCCGATCCGAACGCAAATTTTCACGAAGCACTGGGTGTTAAAGTCAAAGAGACGCTTGGGAGCATGCGGGAGGAAGCATTTTCCCGCAACATCCCGCCGGGAATGAACCGTCACGATTACGTAAGGTTCCGGTTCCGGCAGGCCCTTGTCGAATCAAACGGTTTTGACCTTGTTGCGATGGGAAGGCCTGAAGGTACCGGGTGTTATTGTTTTGCAAATGATCTGCTCTCGGAATGCATGCAGCAGCTCGAGCGGGACTACCGGTTTCTTGTTATCGATACCGAAGCCGGGATGGAGCACATCAGCCGTGGCACGATAGGAAAACCGGACGTACTTTTGATTGTCAGCGATCCCGGTGCCCGGGGCCTCAGGACTATTGCGCGGATCCGGGAGATTGCAACCCAGCTTGGCCTTGAACCGTCACGGATCCATCTTGTCTTTAACCGGTACAAAACCGAGGCGGCTCCTGTGGATATCGGGAACGAAAAACCACTTGCAATCATTCCGGAAGATGCGGCCGTGGAAGCGGCAGACCTGGCAGCAAAACCGGTCTCCCTCATCCCAAATGACAGTCCTGCCCGAAAAGCGGTCCATGGACTTGCCGAAAAGCTCATCGAAATGGCACTGAAGAAGGAAGGAAAGTAGCCGGGAATTTTCGTGCGGAGGACTTCAGGAACAAAATTGCGGGGCATCTGTACTTCGTGGAGACCAGGAAATTTATCCCGCTGATCTCTTGAAACAGTTTGGATTCTTTCTCTAAATCCATCGAATTCGATGGGATTAAAATTCAGTTTGTCAGGGGTAACCCCTCGATCCGGGGGTCACTCCCAAAACAGCCCTTCTTTTCTTTGCCACATGCCAGGGCCCAGCCGGGCCTGATATCTGCCTCCCAAAAGCGTACAAAAGCGTTTTTCAAATTCAATTAAAATGCCCGGATTGCCTCAAATCCCGATTATGCGGGGATTCCTGAAAAAGTGTGTGAAAATGCACCAAATTTTGTACAAAATTCCGGAAAGTAGCAGTCTGGAAGGGTAATCCAAGCCCATATCGGGCTCAGATTTCCCGGCAGATCTATGGTCGATCAGGATAGATCCGGTACCCTCTCCCTACATCGACTCCCAAAAAAACGTATCCCAAACAAGCCCAATTCAACCCCGGATTGGCAATCCGGCGATCCCGTTTTCCGGTTCCACTGGAAATGATGTCCACGCCCACGGAACAAACGGCATTTTAAGATTATTTTTCAAAACCGGGCAAAAAGAAGGTCACTTAAACCTGCAAAATAGCGGGCCTTTACTGGCCGGCATTTTCCGGAGGGATTAGAATACATAACTAGGAATTTTGATCATACGGAAATATCGAATAATATATGGCCCCATAAGCCCCGTTATGACCCTTCTTCGTATGGGGAATTAATCGATGCATGTATCACATGTCCCATACTGTATTCGGTCAGGAATTTCAGTAACTATATTTTATCCCCGGTTGAATCAACAATAAGAATCAACCGGCCTCCTGTCAAAGATCTCCCAAGATTCCGATGAAGAAACATATCGACAAACGGCTCTGGACTGCAGCAGATCAGGTTTGGGCCAATTCCGGCCTCAAACCTTCTGAAGATTCCGTCCCGGCCGGCCCCCGGCATCATCTTTCCCAGGTATGCAAAGGCCTGTGTACTTGATGAAAGAATTGGCGAGAATGAGGGGAAGACCCTTGAGGGGATATAATCCAGACAGTATCTGGATTATTGTCTACGCCATATGAAGACAATTATTCCCTTAAGTGGGTGGACTATTCACGTACCGCTGGAAACCGGGTATGCAAATTGGTGATACTCTGATGAAGAATGTGGGAAAGAAACCAATGAAAAATAGCCAGGAGATCATATCAGAGGAAACGCAGGAAACAGAGCCTGTGACAATCTCTCCGGCTTTACTTGGCGATCTTAAGTCTCTCATTGAATCTGCCCGGGTCCGGGTTGCGGTCGGAGTAAATGCTGAGATGGTGATGCTGTACTGGAGTATCGGCTCCCGTATCCGCAGGGATATTCTCGGAAAAGAGCGCGCTGCATATGGAAAGGCCATCGTTGCGACCGTATCACAACAATTAACTCTTGGGTATGGGGCGGGATTCGGTCGCGCCAATCTTTTCGCCATGATCCGGTTTGCGGAATTCTATCCGGAAATCAGGATTGTCCAGACACTGTCTGGAAAATTGAGCTGGTCGCACTTCGTCGAACTGATAAAGATCGATGATCCCTTGCAGCGGGATTTCTATACCGATATGTGCCGGCTTGAACGATGGAGTGTCCGTACTCTTCAGGCAAAGATCCAGGGAATGCTATTCGAACGAACCGCCCTTTCGAAGAAGCCGGAAGAGCTGGCCCGTAAGGAGCTGGCAGCACTTCGTGATGCTGACAAAATGACTCCGGATCTTGTCTTTAGAAGTCCCTATTTCCTTGATTTCCTTGGGCTGTCAGATACGTTCTCAGAAAAAGACCTGGAGAATTCCATCCTCCGGGACCTGGAGCGTTTCATTCTTGAATTAGGTACTGATTTCTCTTTTATCGGACGACAAAAGAGGATCACCGTTGACGGGGAGGACTACTACATCGATCTGCTCTTCTATCACCGGAAACTTCGCAGGCTTGTTGCAATCGATCTCAAACTGGGGAAGTTCAAGGCCGCTGACAAAGGGCAGATGGAGTTGTACCTGCGCTGGCTGGATAAGTACGATCGTCAGCCGGGTGAAGAAGCGCCTATTGGGCTTGTCCTCTGTGCCGGGTCTTCAGTCGGGCACATCGAACTTCTCGAACTCGAAGCGAGCAGCATCCGTGTCGCTGAGTACCTGACCGAGCTGCCGCCGCGTGAGGTGCTGGAACAGAAACTCAGGGCCGCAGTTGAAATTGCACGGGAGCGGTTTGCTGCGAGAAAAGCCGGGAAATGAAAACCTGTAGATGGAGAAGATCCGGGCAGCCAGCATCCCGGTAAGTGCGTAGCGAGAAAACCCGACGAGGCGTTTTCGCGCGTCTGGCATCGCTCATTTTTCAAGTGCTCAAGAACTCACGTTGCGATTCTTTCCCCTCCCTGTTTCGTAGGGCGCCTCATCGGGCCCTCTGCTCGGGCAGATTACTCGCACGGGTATTTAGGTAATTGATCCGCCGCGGGGAGCTCCCTGTCGAGGGTGACGGTGAATCTTGTTCATGGGGGTATGGGGGCATCAGCCCACATCTTACTGAACCAGAGGCCCGGGCACTGCTGAAATTTTCCGAAAAATTCCAATCATAACCAGATGATTATCTAAAAATTCGCAAAGGTTGCTGACCTTTTTAGAAAAAGTCCAGCCCGACAGCTGATGATTTTTAAAAAAGATTGGATCAGGTACCTAGGAATCCTAAAAGACTTCATCCTAGCATCCAACCGTTCCCGGAAAACTTCGGATCGGTGGCTTGAAGTTCTTAAAAAAAATGCAGGGACTGATTTCCCCGCGCATATTTAGATCAGAGAAAAACCGCTGCGGCAATCACGGTCGTCCATAAACCGTTTTTATCTCCCTGTGCAGACTGGCAGACGTGTTTTGTCCTGATAATTTTGCCGCTTGCCTTGTAGGTCTGTTCCCGCTCCTGCCAGGCAGCGTTTGCATCAAATTCAATACCAAGCGTTGTCGCAAGCATGGTTGCAGCAAGATCTTCTGCATATTCCCCGGTCTTGTCCTGGGTCTCGCCAAACGCATGGTGCTCGGAAAGATACCCGTATTCCTCAACATCTTTCGGGAGAGCAAGCCCAACTGCGGCTGAGACCAGCCTGTTTGGCTCGTTTGTTTCATTTCTTGCCATTACGCAGAATGTGATGCCACCTGACTGAAGGGCCTTGAGGCCGGTACGTGTCGGGACATGCTTGCATTTTGGGGGAAAAATGCTTGATACATACACAAGATTGCACTTTTCGATACCGGCTTTGCGCAGCGCCAGCTCAAATGATGCAAGACGATCTTTATGGATTCCCACCCCCTTGGTGAAAAAGATCTTTGTTGGAACAAACATATTTTTTTATGTTACTTTTGACATTTTTTAATTTTTGGTCAGAATTCCCTGCAAATTGCATATGGATACAGGATTTTAGCGGTTCGCGCACTAAAAAGGACAAAATTTTTCTCCATATTGTGATGTTTTTGACTAAACTCCGGATGCGGGCAGCTCTTTTATGATATCAAGAAGTTCGTCCATGCGGTCAATAACATAGTCCGCACCGTCATAATCGCGGGTCTTTGAGAACCGGTCCCCGTACCGGGCATACACGGTCCGGATCCCGAGTTTTTTACAGGGTTCAATATCCCTGCGGGGACTATCCCCGATAAAAATTGTATCTTCCGGGCGGGCACGTACTGACTTGAGTGCTGCAAGAAACGGATCAAATGCCGGCTTTTTTACTTTTACCACATCGTATGTCACCATACTGTCAAAAAACGGCAAAAGCCCGCACTTGCCAAGCCGTAAGGAAGCGTCCGGTTTTTCTGCGTCGGTCACAATCCCGGTGGCAAATCCCATTTCACGAATCGCATGCAGTGTCTTTGTAACCCCGGGATATGGTGTTATGTGGCGGAGTTTTTCGGTTGCATAAATCCGGCAGGCCTCTTCAAATATCCCGTTTGTCGGGATTCTGCGTTCCTCCATGTACTGGCGGATATTTTCGGTGGACTCAAAACCGTGGTTTGACGTAAGAAAATAAGAGAACAGGTCGTCCCCGTCATTACGTCCCAGGTGACGCACGACACAGTTACATGCGGCAGCCTGTGCTCCGACAAGGTCAAAGAGCGTATTATCCATGTCGTAGAGGAACGCAGTAACCGGTAATTTTTTGTCCGTCATAGACCTGTAAAAAATATTGTACACAGGGTCTCATGAGCATATGTGTTCATGCATAATTTTAGTCGTTAATCGGGAGATACAACAAATAAGCAGGTTTTAACCCATTGCGGTCAAGTATCGTTATACGTGCGGGCAGGAATTTCATGGATGATACGTATCTTGTCGAAATCCGTTGTGCCCGGACACGGTGGCGGATAAAGGAAATAATCCGCGCCATCGCAGAAAAGTCTGGTGCAGAACGGTACCAGGAACGACACCCTCACATTACCCTTTACGGCCCTTTCACTCTTGAAATTCCCGGGCAGGAAAAACACCTGCTCGATACAATCGAATCAATTGCACGCACATTTGATCCAGTCCTGTTTACACTGGATGGATGGGAAAGCCGGCAGGGCATGCATGGCGGCGTTGTGGCATTTTCTGTTGTGCCTTCCCCATCACTTGTAATCCTGACTTCAACACTCGCCAGGACCCTGTCCGGTTTTACCATCAGCCTGAATGCATGGGATCAGCATCCTGAAGAAAAATGGTTCCATGTGACTATTGCAAACCGCCTCCCGCCCAAAAAAGCAGAAGAAATCATTTCCCTGCTTTTTACAGAAGAAAAACATACGGCTGTTTCCGGCGCTCCTGCACACAGGACCGGATTTTTTAGCCTGCACATCCGCCTTTTTGAACTGGCACGAAAGTCCGGGTTCCTGCGCAGGCATTACAAATTCCCGATACGCCCGGTCCTGCTTGATGATACCGGCCTCCGGATTACTGTCATGCACAACGATGAGATCCTTGGAGAGTATGATCTTCTTTGTAAGTGCTGGCTCACAAAAGACGAAATTCATGAATCGCGGTCATGGCAGCAGTCACTTGCCCTTTACAGAAAAAGTGCCGGGTTTGAATTGTCTGGTCAGGATATTCACGGACCGGATGAAATCTTTCTAATTTCCGATCTCCATCTAGGCCATGCCAATATCATACACTACTGTTCCCGTCCGTTTGTCCCTTCAGATGTCGCGGAGATGGACCGGGTATTAATCGCCAACTGGAATCATTGTATTGCCCCAAATGACCGGGTGTATTTCCTTGGCGATTTGAGATATGGTAAAGATGCACGCCCGGTTACGGAATACCGTGCGCTTTTAAACGGGAATATCACGTTCATTTCCGGCAACCACGATACGCAGTCATCAACTGGCATAGTCCCTGCGGCAGAAATCACGTGTGACGGGATCCGTTTTCATCTCGTTCATGATCCTGCTGACGCACCGGAAGATTATGACGGCTGGATCATCCACGGCCATCATCATAACAACAATCTTCGTGAATTCCCCTTTGTTGATGTTGAAAAAAGACATGTCAATGTAAGTGCTGAAGTCATCGGATATTATCCTGTCACCCTTCACGAGATCTGCCGGACCCTCCGTGAACTGTCGTCCGGCTCAGAAAAAACCCGGCTTCTCCGGTATCCCTGCATAACTGTCCCCGGTAACCCTGCGATAAAACCTCACCAAAAGAACAACCAAATTGAACCGTAGATCGGGAAATTATAGTTATAATTTCCACAAATATCAGAATTTACGCTTTGTTGAAACGGTCATGAAGCGGATTGATTCATGTCCATTTCAGCAGAGCAGCAAAAAAATAAAACAAAAATCAGGCCTTAAGGTATGTTTCAATCGTTTCCTCCGGGATCCCCGCTTTTAAAAAGACTTCTTTTATTTCATCATAATAAATTACATTTTCCTTTTTTATCCGTCCGAGGGCTTCATCGCGTGTCATCAGGCCGTTTCTGACAAGTTTTGCATAGAGATCATCCCGTTCTGTCATCTGGAGAGTTTTCATGTACATTAAGTCCTTGACATGCGAGACTTTGCAGTCAAAACGCCATGAAGACATGAGTTTTTCCGGGTATTTCCACTCAAGTTCCGATGAAATCCGTGACAGGATTTCATTCTCATTCCATTCGAGATAATCGAACAACTGGAATTTTTCCATCTGGTATCCGAGGATCCGGGTCCCTATCGCACCTTCATTCCCGAACAGGTAGCCCTTTATCATTGTCGGAAGGCAGACCGGGCTGAAATACCCGGGATTTTTTGACGATTCCCTGAGCAGCCCGAAAAAATACTTGATATACACCATGTTCGGGTCTTCATTGTGGGACACGCCGAGTAATTCCCGTTTGAATGAAACATATTCATAGGGATTGCCACCGCTTATGATACAGGAAATATTGTTTTCTTTTGCAATCCGTAAAAAATCGATAAACATCATGTGGCATGCAGCACACATCATAGGGACCATAGACGGCGAGGGTTTTTTGAACCACGCTTCAACATTGTTTTTAAAGACTTTTTCAAACGTGTTGTCCTTCATTTTAAAGGAAATTAAATCCACGTTCAGGATTCTTTTAATATTCTCTATGTTCCGGACAGCCTGGTCATCAGTAAAAGGATTTTCAAAATTTACCGCGAGCACGTTCATGTGGTAGTCTTTGACTAATTTTAAAATCGTATAACTGCTGTCGCGTCCCCCGCTTAATGTTACAACACAGTCATATTTGTTTTTTTTATTTTTCTGTGCGTCAAGAATTTTTATTAGTTCTTTTTCCCCTTTGTAATTCGGTTTTTTAAACGAATGGCAAAAATTACAAACGCCGTTTTCATCAAAAGAAATCTTCGGCGTAGTTTCGGGCAAAACGCATTTGCTGCATATTCTCATTTTTATCATCACTTCACATATGTGTATTTTTTTATATTTATTATACTTTTGTATATTAA
>DAOQAA010000060.1:0-9023 GCA_035353675.1 Methanoregula sp.
AAATACGCCGCAAGCGACAACAAAAATGCCAGAAGCAGCATTGCAAGCGAGAGCGGTGCCACAAAGATGAGCATCGCGTTTACCGTGCTCGCGAGCTGGGAAATCCGGTTGGATCCAAAGACCACCACGTGCTCGCACTGGGCTGTCGTGGCCGCACACTCGGCGGGTTCGAGATCGTCAATTGCGGCCTGAACCGTGCGAAGGACATCGGGAAGGAACTTTTCCGGGGGGATCGCCATGCCGACCGGGTTCTTCCCGGTGATCGTGTTTACGACATGCGAATCGGTCGTCATCACTTCCGCTGCATTGACAAGGGTAAGGATCTGTTCAAGCAGGATATCCCGGACACCGGTGGCCATGTTATTGCCGTCAAACAACACGTAGGCCGTCCTCTGGCCGGCAGTTTCCACAACCATGACCTGAACGCCAAGATCGCCAAAGCCTTCCTCCCGTGAATAGGGCAGGCGCTGCCGGGCATAACCGACTGCAAATGATGTGAGTTCTGCCGTGCGGCATTTCTCCATCGCATACAGTGCGCCGCGCTGGTACTCGGTTGCTGTCAGGGTTGCCTGCAGGACGGGGCTTGACAGATCGGTCATGCAGTTATGGCCGTCAACAAACGCGACGTGGGGGAACCAGCGGTGCCCTTCGGCCATGATGCCCATGCCGATGGAAAAATCAAGGTCCTCGGTTTTCTGGGGCGACCGGGTCGTAACGATAAGCATCGCATCGCCAAAGCGCTGGTACAGCACCTGCACGGAACCGCAGGACAGCCGGCCGGACGGGGTTGCGCCGGGCAGGTAGACCCGGTCTTTTTTTGTGCGTTCGAGCGCATCAACCACTTTTTCGATCTCGCTCTCGGAGACAAGGTTAAAATCGTGCGTGGCGCACCCGTGGGCAACAAGCGTCTCCTCCTCCCCCATCCGGTCATGGATGACCCGTGGCAGGTTGCCGCCGCCGATTTCACCCATGGGCCCGGGGTGCAGGTTCGGGACGGTAAAGAGGACAGGTTTCCGGGATTTCCGGGAAAAAAAGAGACTGACCTGGGGGACAAAGATCTCCTCGCCGATATCGCGGAAAAAGTTCTCCATGCCCTTTGACGACCCATCGGTCATGTGCGCAATAAACGCGTTGACAAATGCGAGGCCCCGTATATGGAACGCCCGGTAGAGCGGGCGCTCAATCAACCAGATGAGGATCGTAAAGCCAAGACCAAAGACGATATGGAGGACAAGGGCAAAGAACGCCCAGTCCGGGGAAAAGAGGAAAAATCCGACAATAACACCGACACCGCTCTGGGTTATGGCCGGCAGGATCATCCGGGGGATACGGTAATCCGATATTGCAACGAGCACAAAAAGGCGCAGGCCGAAGATAAACCCAAGCGAAATCCCGTAGAAGAGCGGGAGGAGCCGGATGCCTCCTGCAAGGGATACAAAGGTAATGATGACCGCAAAGACCGTGCAGGAAAGTGCAAGGAGTGCCGAGCGGTTCCAGGTCATCGTCTTGTCGGCGTGTTCGATAATCGGTTTTGTCAGGGCAAATCCGATAACCGCCGGGAGGGTAAAGGCAAGTGTTCCCGAGAACGGAAAATGGACCCATGCCCGGGCACTCGCGCCGTCAATGATAAGACCGAGGATGATGAGGATCAGCACCGATACCGGCCATGACGGTGCCGTAAAAACATATTTTGTAAGTTGTCCCAGTTTTACATCGCTTCCGGTTGCCATTATGCAAACCCTCCAAGGACCAGTTCCGCCCGGCCTGCTCCCGCCCGGACTTCTGAAGTGGTAAACGTCAGCGGCCGGGAATAGAACGGGGCATTTAAGGTGAGACTCTCGTATTCTCCCCCTTCCCCGACAATATTTATCCGGTATTTTTGGGCTACACCTTTAAGCCGGTCGATAAGTCCGTCATCAATATGGGCGCCAAGGAAACTTTCGTCCAGCCCTTCCGCAGCAGTTACCACAATGATCGCATCCATGCGTTCTGCCACTTCACAAAGCAGCATCTCCGGGTCCTTGTGCCAGAGCGGAGTAAAAAGTGCAATGCCCAGCCGGTCCGTGATTGTTTTTACCCGCTCTGCCTGGTAAACCGAGGCAATTGCGCCTGCAGTCACTCCTTTAATATCGAGCTTTTCGAGTCCTGCTTCCAGATCAAAGAGTTCCTCTTCCTTTTTGCCGTGGGTTTTGATCTCCACGTATTCCATGCCCGCAAGTCGTGCAATCACCGGGACCGCGTCGAGGTTTGCCGAATGGAACATATAGGAATCCGGGTTCTGTGGCCGGACCGTGACCATGTACCGGACATCATAACCAGCGTCAATCGCTTTCTGGCAGGCAAGCACAGAGTCCTTGCCCCCCGACGTCAGTGATGCCCAGCACATGGTATTAACCCTGTAACTCCGGTTTTTCCAGCGTGCCAAAATTCGCGTGATACCGCTCAAGCATCTGCGCCCATGTAGGCAAATGGGTCTGGCACCCGACATGTTCAACGACATAGGACGCCGTGACTGTCCCGATACGGCAGCATGAAATAGGCGAATAGCCACGGACGTATGCAGACAGGAACCCGGCACGGTATGCATCGCCGGCACCGGTGGGATCAGCGAGTTTTACCGGAACCACCGGGATAAAATACTCCGACCCCCCGGTATACAGCCTGCTCCCGTCGCCGCTCATGGTAAAAATTGCCATTTTTACCTGCCGGATAAGCGCCTCCTTATTTGTCCCAAGCGTCTCGCACATCTGCTTTACTTCGTGCTGGTTCGCAAACAGGATATCAGAGTTGGAAATAATTGACTGGAGCTGCTCCTTGTTATACCAGAACACGTCCTGTCCCGGGTCAAATGAAACAAACTCGCTTTTTTCAGCAACACGGCAGTTAAAATCCGGGTCGGCAGTCGCCATATGGACAAGGGGCAGGGCCGGCGCGTCCGATGTCGCAAACGCTTTTGAAGCACCCCATTCAAAGAAAGTCATCTGTTTACCGGCGTCGTCCGTGAACATGAACGCGGTCGGCGTATGGGTTTCCGGCACACAAAAAAAATCACGGTGGATACCCAGTTTATCCATCCATTTTTCATAATCACTGCCGGCAAAATCGCCGCCGATACAGGAGTGGAGCGTCACTGATTCCCCAAGCGTCGCAATCCCTGCGGCAATGTTTGCCGCCCCGCCGCCAAAAAAGATCTGGCGGTCGGTGATATGCGTAGACTGGTTGGCCTCGGGAAGATGGTGCACGCGGGATATGTGATCGACCGCCGTGTGCCCCACGATATGGATCATAATTCCTGCACTTCCATAAGCTTTAAGGGTACCTCGCGAAGGGCTTTTCCGATGACCGACTTTGCTATCCGGCTGGCATGCTCCTTTGATTCTGCCCGGAATACTTTCATCTCAAGGACAAGGCCGACAAGGGCAGTGTCTGCGACAACAATTGCACTTGAGAGAGACTCCCCGCAGAACGGGCATGCAAGCATTCCGGCCTCGACTTCCACAAATTTTGCAGACGGGTTGAGCCGTTTTCCCGCCTCGCTTATTGCAATCCCGATGGCGTCATCCAGCGATTTTGCTTCCTTGATATACCATGCTGATTCCAGCGTCACTACATAATCCGGCATTTTTCTTCTCTCCCATAATAAGAGTAATTTTTTTAGACCTTACCACACATCGCGGTGGACATGTTCCCCGATATCCATGCGTCCCGCAAGCTTCACCGGTGCATGACCGTGCCCCGCTGCAAGGATTGCAACCGGCCTGATGTGCGGGGGAAGCCCGAGAACTTCACGCACTTCATCATCTTCGAACGCTCCTGTCCAGCAGGAACAAAGGCCCCGGGCATGGGCGGCAAGCATCATGTACGTGCATGCAATCGTTGCATCCTCAAGTGCATAGAGGATTCCCCGTTCCCCGTACTGGGACATTGAACGTACATAATTGGCACAGACCACAAAGAGGGCCGGCGCCTGGCCGACATGTTCCTGGCCAAAAGCTGCATCCGCAAGTGCATCCCGAACCTCCTCGTCAGTCACGACAACAACGTCCCATGATTCGAGGTTGCCGGCGCTCGGCGCCGTGCCTGCACAGGACAGGATGTATTCAATCTCCTCATCCAGAAGAGGTCTATCCTCGTATTCCCTCACCGACGAACGGCTTGTGAGAAAACCCGGGAATTCAGAGTATTCCATGATCAGACAGTACCTGCCATGCTTCCTGAGCTACCGTAGTGGATGCACTGATAGTCGCTGCGAGTTTCTCTGACGCCTGTTCGGGATGATCGCTTTCGACAAGTGAAATCGCTTCGTTTAAGGAATTGATTGCCCGCTCAAATTCCCTCCGGCCCGTGCTCTTTGCCGCAAAAAGTATCTCGGTCCTGACCTGCTCCATGAGTAACAGAAGCATCTTTTTACCGCCGGTCTTCTCATTATCAGAAAAGCCGGTCAGCGCCGAACTGAGCTGGGAAACGACAATCAGTTCGGATTTTGCCCGTTCCCCGAACTGGTAACTGTTTACTGCGGTTGGAAGATCCATACTCACCATAGTCCCTGAAGATAAAAGATAATTATGATTGGGACGGTTGATAATCAAAAATACCGCTACCCATAATGAAAAAACCAAAATAAAAAACGCGGGGCAAAAATATGCCCCGGGTAGTTATCCCCCGGTCACGGGCCAGCCAGATGGCTGTTTGTTTTTTTTAATTTACCGTGAAGTTTTTGCCTTCGCACCAAGTGCGGAGACTTTCGCGCGGCGCATGCGCCTGCGGATAAGCGGGCTTGCAGTTGATTCGTTCAGGCCTGATCCGCCGGACCGGTCGCCGCCGCGCCGTGCGCCACCGCGCCGTGCTCCACCGCGCCGTGCTCCGCCCCGGCCGCCGCGCTGCTCTTCTGCTGCTGCCTGGTCGATCTTCTTTAAGTTGATGCTTGACTTGAATCTCTGGTTGGGTCCCGGGGACTTGCGTTCGCCTTCTTTCTTCGGGACGAGCCGGATCTGGCCCTTGACGCCTTTAACCTGAGACCAGAGGGTTGTGCCTGTCTTGCCCATGTCTTAAAACTCCTTATCTAATTCTGCCGTGCGGCTGATAAAGGTTGGGGAGACCTTTAACCCGTGAAAGGATCCCGGTGAATGTAATGTCCCGGTAATCGTATCACAGCGCAGACTGAATTCTCATCTGTTTGGCCGTGCTTACAAAAATATTTTCCGGACACCGGTTGCAAAAGCGTCGATCTGGACATACTCGCTGTTCGCATGTTCCATCCTGGCATCAGCTTCTGCAAGGGCAAGCGCGAGAAGCGGATGGTTGTATTCCCGGTGGGCCACAGCCCGTATCTCTGATAGGACTTCTCTTCCTGAAAGCCCGTAATCGATCATCAGCGATTCAATCTGGCGGATGCCGCTCTGGAGGTCACCTGCCTTAATCTGGTTGAGGGCCGATGCGGCGACTGTCCCGGTCTCTGATTGTGACAACTCGGCAAGGTTGCTGCACGAACCGGCTCCTGCCGCGATCTGGAGAAGGAGGACTGCCCGGCGCATATCTCCCTTTGCAGCCTCGGCGATCAACTCAAGGTCATCGTTTGTCAGGGGAACGGGTTTTACCTGCCCTTCGCGCTCCTTCACCGTTTCAAGCTGCGCCATGATCACGTCAAACGGGACCGGTGCAAAAAAGAGCGGGAGGCAGCGCGAGCTTATTGCCGGAATAATCGCGCTTGAGTTTGTGGTCGAGAAGATAAACCGGCAGGTGCCGCTGTACTGCTCCATGATCCTGCGCAGCCCCTGCTGGGCGTCGCGGGTAAGTGCGTGTGCATCCTCAAAGACCATCAGCTTGAAGTCCGCGTCAAGCGGGCGCATCGAGGCATACCATTTCAGGATATACTTGAAGTTCACTATCAGGCTCTGGCCTTTCTGGTACAGGTGTGCATACCGCTCGTCTTCCTCAAGCATTTTTTTCCCCTGCGAAAAAAGGTCAGCAGTCTGGAAGATTGACGTGTTTGCTTCCCAGTTTGTGCCATACAACTGCTCCGCGAAACACCGTATTGTAACGCTCTTCCCGGTGCCGTGAGGTCCGGTAAGCATCATATGGGGGACCGTGCCGGATTTGGCAAACGAGGTAAGGAGCCGGACGACCCGGTCCTGTCCTTTGATATCCTCAAGACTTTTCGGGCGGTACGTTTCAGTCCAGAGCATGCAAAAGCCTCGCTGCCATCTCGTTTCGGGCTTCTTTGAGGAATACGGAATTGTCAAGCACCGCAACAAGACTGCAGCACACCTCGTCAGAAAGCGACGAACATGCCCCGGCAATCTCCGGCAGGGCACGTGTCACTTCATCGACAATCGTTAACGTCGCTTTCTTTGCAGTGCGCGAGAGTGGGTTGAGGTCAACGGCAATGACCTTTTTCCCCATCGCGACAAGCACTTCGCACCGGTCGCCGTCTTCAAGCGGGACAAGCACGACATCTGCCGCATACATTCCTTCGCGCCGGCAGAACGCCCGGTCGTGGGAGAGCGGGAGCAGGCGCTCAGCTTCTCCGGAGAATACATCTGCCCCTGCATTGCGGAGCACAGATTCTATCTGTTCCACCCGTTCCGGGGTCCGGTGAAAGAGGTTTACTTCAACAATCGCACCGCTTGCCTTCTGGAGAAGCGCAATCTCACGGGCTGCAAGCGCTGCGGTGTTGCCGTTTACGGAAATTACCGGGTGACGGGCGGTGCGGAGCAGTGCGGCAGCCGTTTGTTCTGCACGCCGGGCGGAATCGCTGGTCTTTTCCCCAAGCAGGTAATCGAATGCCTCGCCCCGGCCGTGCGAGGTAAGCCCCTCCCATGAGACAATGCCTTTCTTCGCACAATCAGCAAGGTGTTCGCGGGTAACAAGCGATTTGTATCTCGGGTGGTCCTTTGGGATCATGCTTCTTCCTCAACGATACGCATACCGGTTTTTGCCATTCCCATCTCGTATACCTCCCCAAACCTGCAAAGCACATCAAAAGCCTTGTTTCCGCAGGCAAATACACCTTCGCCAAGCATCGTCATTGCCGCCGGTACATGGTACCGGTCGCATTCGGCAAGCACTTTTGAGACGGCAGGCGTTTCAAGCCCGCTGTCTTTTGAGAATTCCCGGCAGCAGGTAAAAAAGTCCTGGTACGTTTCCGGCTGCCGTGCCGGGAATGCCGCTGCCACCCGGGCCATCTGCGCTGGCGAGCCAAGCACGTCCGGAGTATGGATCGGGCCGAAGGTTACCGCACAGATCGGGAAATCAAGATCAAACCAGCGGTGGATTGTGCCGTGGATTCCGGGACCGGTCCTCACCACGCGCCCCCCGCCCTGGCATGCGGCAACATCCCCAAGGCCGGTCCGGAAGGCCACTTCTGTCTCGTGAGCGGTTTCTGCGATTTCATCTGCCGTTAAACAAAGATTGTAAAGCCGGTTTGTGGCCGTAAGGGTGGCAAGCAGTGCGGCAGCAGAAAGTCCAAAACCGGCGCTGATGGGAAGCCGGCAGACAGTATCCACCGCGACAGTGACACCGAGCCTCTCAAGCGCCGAACTTATCGGGGGAGATGTGCGGGAGATTTCACGGGTAGTTCCATCCTTTGACCGGACACGTATAACTACCGAGGACTGTTCAGCGGGTCGTACTGTTGCCGTTACCCCCTCGCTTATCACAATGCCGGCGCCAAGGCTCCCCGTTGTTGCCGGATCGCTCCCGTCAACTCTCCGGAAATACCCGGAGATATGGCCGGGACAGAACGCTGTTACGGATGCAGGTATCATCGCAGTCTGGTTACCAGATTTTTCGTACAATGTTGGACGTCAGGCACTTTAGGAATTGTGCTATACGATAGTTCTCGAAAAAAAAACCGGTCACGAGTTTTTGATCTTTTTCATCCCCGACATGATTTCCTGCCAGATGCCCGCCGCAATCTCCTCTTTTGTGCCGGCGACGGGTTTACCGTTTTTTGTCCTGTTTGTCAGGACCCGGTATGAACCGGTTGCAGTACCCATACTTTCGGGAGTGTTTGTCACGACCATCCATGCGCCGCGGGAAAGCATGGCTTTTGCTTCTGTAAGTGGATTTCTCCCGATCTTGAACGCAACGACCCGGGTATTGTGGTCAAGAACGTTGTCGATAAGTTTTGGGAGCGGCAGAAGATCGAGTGTCACCGGTTTTCCGCTTGGGATCTTCCCCTCGACTTTTTCCGGGGCAAAGTCCGAGATGGCGGCGGCGCTGATATACAGGTCAGGCCGGGAATTTTCAAGGAACTTTTTAACCGCCTCGCGCATCTCCGCCGAAGTTTCAACCGGAATATTTTCCACGCAGGGCAGGGTATCGTTGTGGACAACCGTCACATCGGCGCCGAAACGGTACGCTTCGAGCGCGAGTTCCTGCCCCATCCTGCCGCTCGAACGGGTAGTAAGCACCCGCACGTCATCGACCGGTTCCCGGCAGGCCCCGCTTGTGATAAGCACTTTTTTATTGGCAAGCGGCCGGCCAAGCATTGCACGTTCGCACCGGAGCACGATCTCATTGGTATCCGCGATCTTTGCCTTGCCTTCCTCTATTTTGGGGCCGGCAAATTCAACGCCCCACGACTCAAGGGTCCTGATATTCCGGGTAACACCGGGGTGCCGGAACATGCTGTGGTGCATCGCCGGCACAACAAGCACCGGCATCCCGCTCCCAAGCGCAGTTGTGGCAAAGGTCGTAACCGGAGTATCGTCAATCGCGTATGCGATCTTCCCGATCGTGTTTGCCGTGCAGGGCGCAATGAGCAGGAGCGAAGCACTTCCGCCATCCCCGCAGTATGTCACGTGCTCTACAAGACCCGACAGCCGGGTGATCGTCGGCCTGCCGCTCGCGTACGTGAGCGCATCGGGATGGATAATCCCCTGCGCCGCTTCGCTCATGACCGGCTGGACGGTTGCGCCTTTCCTCCTGAGTGCATGGATGAGTTTTACGGTCTCGACAGTCGCGATGCTCCCGGTCACACCGATTACGATCTCTTTTCCGGCAAGGGTCTGTACGGTCAT
>DAOQAA010000061.1:0-8763 GCA_035353675.1 Methanoregula sp.
TTTGGTGCACTGGTTGCCCTGATTGGTCTCGGTGCAGTTGCACTCCTTGTCGTGCGCAGGCACTGAACTAAAATCTAATTTTTTTTCTTTTTTACACGTCCGTTACAGGATTTTCAGATTTTGCCTGTGGCGAGTCTGTCTTCTTTCTCCCAGTAACAATCGGGAAACAGTGCCCCTTTTGAGAGCCAGGGAAAAATTTGCATAAATGAATGCTATTCAATAATTCCCTTTGAAGGCAGCAATTCGCTAAATCTTTGTTTGGTCCTATAATATTACCGGTAAAGCGTTCACTGTCTGTTATTTTGAAAAATTAAGGTTGATTATGCCCGGTTGTCCGGGCGGCATCAGGATTTTATTCAGTCCCCCTTAATATGAACATGGTGTGCATCAGATCCTGGAGGGATTCATCTGAAAATGATCAATACGGAATAAAAATTGACCTGTGAACCAATACTTAAAAATTTATCAGGGCCGTTTCAGGTTATATTAAAAGGAATTATCCTATAACAAATTCTTGAGGTTTGCCAATATTCCCCCGCTTTCACAGTACCTTTTCGACTGAAAGGTGTCCGGATTTGCAGGGTTATTCGCTATTCTCTCTTGTGTATGTTTACCGTTTTTTATTGTCAAAATGGACATTCCAAATCTATTCCGGACTGGCAGCACACGTATTAGCCCCTTCAAAAACCGGTCTCCGGAACGGTTTTATGATAAACAGTTATATGTTCTGTAAAGAAAAGCCGTCTCTCTCTAAAACGAGAGATGACATGTTAATTCGTGGCGAGCCTGTATGAAACTTACCGTGAAAATCCTCGATATTGCAACAAGACGCGGGGTTTTGCTCAACCGTCTTGATGCACGGAGTATTGGTGTGATGGATGGCGACCGGGTGCAGATCATCAACCCGAAAAATGGTGTTGCAGTCACCGCAGTTGTGGCCACAACCGCCACCCTGGCTGCACAGGGAAGCGCCGGAGTATACCGGATCACCAACGTCCGGCTGAACCTGACAGATGGCGATGTAGCGGAAATACGGGAAGCCACAAGGCCGGCATCTCTTGATTTTATCAAGAAAAAAATGGATGGCGGCCGTCTCACAAAAGACGAGACCCTGACGATCATCAAGGATGTGGTAAACGATGATATATCATCAGCAGAACTGACCGCATTTATTACCGCATCGTATATAAATCCCCTTGACATGGACGAAGTGGAACATCTCACCCGGGCCATGGTCGAGACCGGCGAACAGATAAAATTCGCGTCACGCCCAATTGTTGACAAGCATTCCATAGGCGGCGTCCCCGGCAACAAGATCTCCCTTCTTGTGGTTCCCATAATCGCAGCAAGCGGCCTGAAAATCCCAAAGACCAGTTCCCGTGCCATCACCGGCGCCGGGGGGACTGCTGACCTCATGGAAGTGCTTGCCAATGTTGAGTTTTCCGCCCGTGAAGTACAGGAAATGACCGAGAAAGTGGGGGGCACGATTGTCTGGGGTGGTGCCACGAATATTGCCCCGGCAGACGACCGTATCATCCTCCAGGAATACCCGTTTAAGATCGACGCCCGGGGCCAGATGCTTGCAAGTGTCATGGCAAAGAAATTTGCAGTAGGGGCAAACCTCGTTGTCATCGATATCCCGGTGGGCAACCACACCAAGGTAGCGACCATGCAGGACGGCAGGAAACTTGCCCGCGAGTTTATCGAACTAGGCGAGCGTCTTGGCATGAAAGTCGAATGTGCCCTGACCTACGGGGATATCCCGGTGGGGCACAGCATCGGCCCGAACCTTGAGGTAAAGGAAGCGCTCCGCGTCCTTGAAGGTGCAACAGAACCGAATTCGTTTATCCAGAAAAGCATCTCGCTTGCCGGTATTGCCCTTGAGATGTCCGGAAAAGCTGCCCGGGGCAGCGGTTCTGCGATGGCACAGGAACTCCTCACAAAAGGAAAAGCGCTCGAAAAATTCCGGCAGATCATCGAGATCCAGGGAGGGGATCCCAAAGTCAAATCAGATGATATTATGCCCGGCGAGCACCAGTTTGTCGTTAATTCCCCTACATCCGGATATGTTATCGAAATGAACAACAAATCCCTGATCACACTTGCGCGTATGGCCGGGGCACCTCATGATCCGGGCGCCGGAATCCTGCTCCATGCAAAGAAAGGAAAACCGGTAAAAGCCGGGGAACCTCTCTTTACCATCTATGCAGACCGGGACTGGCGTCTCCAGAAAGCCATTGAAGAAGGGCGGCATCTCATGCCCATCATTGTTGAAGGGATGCTCCTTGACCGGGTACCTTCCCTCTCGGAATTATAAAAAAAGAAATGAATCCGTGGACCGATGGGATAAAATACGAGCAGAGTGGGATATTTTACTATGTATCAATATCGTTTTCGTTTCCTTTTTGTGCTGCTGTGCCTGATAGCCTTCTGCAGCTCAGTACAGGCGACGAACCTGCAGATTTCGGTGCAGGACAGTCTTGACAACTCTTCCGTGTCGCATGCAACCGTGTACCTGAACGGGGCTAACATCGGCATGACAAACAGTGCCGGCCAGTTCCTGCTCCAGTCAGGACAGGGCAGTCTCAACCTCCGGATCTCCATGGAGGGCTATAACGATTGGGCAGATACTGTTGAAGGGAATACAACATCGCTTTCAGTAACGCTGAACAGAAAAACCCTGTATCTCGGCGTTGCACTCTATGATTCCAATACGCTTGAACCAGTATCCGGGGCAACCCTGTGTCTGAGTTCCGGGAATACTTCACAGACCAAGACCTCGGATACTTCGGGTTCTGCGACATTTGGAGTAACTGCTTATACCTATTATACGCTTAATATAACCGCATCGAACTACCAGTCCCGCAGCGAAACAATTGATATTATTGCAAAGGACCAGAATGTCCAGTACTGGCTTTTATCAGGCAACCAGTATTCCTTTATTGTCAAGGATAAGAACAGCCAGGCACCGATAGCGGATGCAAGTATTATGGTTGATTCTGTTCTTTTAGGCAAGACCGATTCACGGGGTATCCTTATTGCCCCGATAAGCCGGAACGTTCCTGTCACAATTGAAGTGAAAAAGACCGGATATCAGATGGTTACCCAGGTAAAAACCATCAGTACGAATGAAGCAGTCAATTCAATTACCATGACACCGGTGCCGGTCAGCGCTTTTGTTTTTGTATACGATCAAAAGAACCAGTCTGTCAGCAGTGCGGAGGTCTATATTAACAATACTATAGCAGCAACCACCAATTCGTATGGTCGTGCAACCCTCCAGAACCTTGTTCCAGGCAGTTATACACTTGTGATAAAAAAGAGCGGGTATTCACCTGTAACCCGGCAGATAACACTTTCAAATGATTCCAGCGAGTACCAGGCAATCTTATCGCTTGCAACGGTGGGCCAGACGCTGTTTGTCCAGGATACCGATCAGAAAAACGTTGCCGGTGCACAGGTATATCTGAATGGGAACCTTGCAGGGACTACTGATTCACATGGTCAGCTGGATACGCAGCTCACATTTGATACATCATATAATATTACAGTGACCCATGAAGGCTACCGGACCCAGACCCTCCATCAGAGTGTGCCCCTGGGTAATGCCATAACAAACCCCCTTACCATTACGCTTGAAAAGAACATGGACTGGGGATTTTTAACATACATCGGAATTGGAATCCTTATTGTCGTGATCCTGTACATTGTTATCCGACTGGTTGGGAGCAGGAAAAAGCGGCATACGACAAAGCGGAACGAAATTTAAATCTAATACCCTCTTTTTTCAGGAATACAGATAAACAAAATTTTCCCCGGATAAAATGAGGAGAATAACGGGAACCTGAAAATTTTGGTTTCAATGATCATCAGAATTGAAAATGCTGATCCGATTCAGATGATGTAGAATCTCCTGCTTTTTTGGATTTTCACGGAATTTAATCCGATAATTTAACTTTAAATCCTGTAATTTGAAGTTATCAAAACAAAAAAAGAACATTTTTCAATTTTAGCGGACCCAGCGGGAATCGAACCCGCGTCCTTGGGTTCGAAGCCCAAGAGGATGTCCTCTACCCCATGGATCCTTCCCAACCTTTCTCTATCAAAAGATATTAAGTATTCTCTACCGATAAACTAATGAATGATTCTGTCTGCGCAGGAGATTACCCGCCGCCTTCATACTGAAAGTATCCCGGAAAAACTGGTCATACAACCTTATGCCGCAGAATGCCAGCAGCCCGCCTCTTATGATCTTCGTGCCGCAGAGGATATCCGCCTTGTCAGGAGTTCATGCACTCTTGTTCCGACCATAGAATGGGTTGAGCTGCCCCCGGATGTAGCCGGAACACTCCGCTGCCGGTCATCATTTGGCAGGCGTGGGGTATTAATTGGCGCAGGCTTTGTTGATCCAGGGTTCAGGGGGCAACTCACACTCTGCCTGACGAATATGGGATCTGATGATATCGAAATCCGTCGGACTGATCGAATTGTCCAGATGATCCTGCATGAGGTAAAGAACGGGAACGAACTGTATGCCGGGCGGTACCAGGACAGCCATGGGGCCGTGGGGGCAAGAGGAGTATGATACGCACCGAACGCAAGTATATCGAGATCCTCCGTATCCTAAAAGAGCACCGTGAACCCGTGGGTGCAAAGCGGCTCTCGGAACTTATGGCGGAACGGGGTTTTGTCTTGAGCGACCGGGCTGTCCAGTATTATCTCAGTTATCTTGATTCCATGGGATTTACCGAGAAGATTGGCAACCAGGGCCGGGTCCTGACACCTGCCGGTGTTCTTGAAACAGATCACGCCCTTGTCGATGACCGGATCGGATTTATTATCTCAAAACTTGAACGGCTTGCATACCGGAGTACCTTTGATCCGTCAACAGGTACAGGTGATGTGGCATACAACCTTTCCATTGTTCCAAAAGAGTCCTTGGACCGGGCCATCCAGTCATTTGATGAAGTCATAAAAGCCGGATGCGGGTTCTTTAATTCCTACCGTATTCTTGACAACGATCCCCGGGTGCCGGAAAACTGTGTCGGTGTGATTACCTTATGCAGTATCACCATGGACGGTGTTTTCCAGAGAAATGGCATCCCGGTGAAGATGGCGTATGGCGGGCGACTTGAAATTGAGAATGGGATCCCTCAAAGGTTCCGCGACCTTATAGGATATCGTGGAACTACCATTGATCCGCTCGAACTTTTCATTTCCTCGGGTCTGACCTCGATCAATGCATTTGCCCGCACAAAAACCGGGATCGCCCTCGCAAACGTCCGTGAAGTTCCAACTTCAGCAAGAACTGAAGTTGAGGAAACAATACGGCGGATGAATGATTGCGGTTTTGTTTTTCCGGTAACAATGGGCAACCAGGTTTTCAACCTGCCGGACAATCCATACCGTCTCTCGATAGTGGCCTACAGCGGACTCAACCATATCGGGAACTGCGTTGAACAGGGAATTGGAATCCGGACGGAAATTGGTGCCGGGAATATCCCCTTTTCAAAGGTAGCGGATATCAATCGTTGATCCAGGAAATCTTGTCATCCTGTGCCGATGATTTTCCAGCCTTCTTCTTTTTGGATGCAGTATTGTTTTCGGTTTCTGTAAGGGATTCTTCAGTATCCTGTTCGGACCTGCCTTTTTTTGTTTTGATATCCGTATGGAGCAGTGCTGAATCGTTTACCCTTAACGGCTCTTTTTGGGAAATGGATTTACCCTGGAATATATCGTCCCGTACCGGCTGAAGACGATCTTTATCGCCGGCTTTAGGCCTTTTTGGGAGTGGAGGAGGAATGAATTCCTCGGGTTCTGCTGCGGGTTCTAGTTCTTCCTGGCGAGCAGGACTCGGACGGTATTCAGGGTCATCGTCCGGCTCATATTCCTCTTTTTTTATCACTTTTTTCCGGACCCTGATGACCGTTCTTTCCTCTGGTACTTGTGTAGGAGTTTCAGGCTCTGCCGGAGGTACCGTTCTTTGAACGGTTGCCTTGGACACAACTCTTCGTGAAACCGGTTTTGTCTCATGTGGTTCAGGCTTTTGCGCCGGTTCCGGTCTTTTTACAGTCTCTCTCTCTTCGGGACTCTTAGTTTTTATCATTACCTGTTGTCTCTTGAGTACCCGCTCAATGTTCTGGTGATCCCGTTCCCTGGTCGTAGCCGGAATACGTTTCATTGGGGGAATCGCTTCGTATCCCGATTCAAGAGGTCTCCTTGCCAGGGGCGAAGTTTCCCTTTTTGGAGATAAACCGGCAGGTGGAACTCTCTCCTGGGGCCGGTGTATGGGTTCTGCACTTTTCGTGACAGGGATGGTCTGGCGTCTTATCGGTGCTTCCCTCACAATCGTATCAGCAGATTTCGCCGGTGGTTTCTTCGGTATAACAACCGGTTCTGGTGGAGATTCTGGATAAACAGGAGCGGGTATTTGTGGTTCTGCCACAGGTTCTTCTTTGGGAACGCCGGGACGTCTGCGTATTGCTGGCGCTTCTGGTTCTGGGGTTACAACAGGTTGCGGCGCCCGGACAGGTTTTACTGGAGTTTCAGTATATTGTATTGTATCCTCAGGCTGGAGACTTTCAATTCTCCTCTTTTTCTGACCTTCACCCGAAAGGCTGATCATTTCATCTCTGAGGATCTGACCCTCCTGTGCAGCGACAATTTCCGTCGGTATACTTCCATCAGGGGAAATTGTTGCAGATAATTCCCTGGAGATACCGTATCGTAACTGATCCCGGATTTGCTTGAGTTCGGTGATACGCGGGATGTTCTGGAGCCCTGAAAGCATCACGATAATTGCGACATATTTGTTATTGGAGATTGGATAGTCCCCGGATCGCGTCTCCATCCCGGCGATACTGCGGTCAATCCACTTCCTTACCGTCATGAATCCTTTCATGGATATCTCGTGCGACGGCCCGGCAACAAGGATAAGTGCTTTTGAAGCACTTGTCATGTCGCAGGGGATTGATACTTCCTGGTAGATTGCCTTTTTTGCGAGGTCAATAATCCTTTCAGCACTTTTCCTCTGCTCTTCAGTTTCATTTGACGGACGTATCCATGAAAGGAATGACATAGCATTCTGGGGCAGGTATTCCACGGCGTAACCGATTGTGATAAAACCCATGCCCATCATTGTGTTGAGGACTTCACTGGAATCCATCACCACCTCGGCAAGATCGATGCCACCATCGGCCCTGAACTCCCCGGCGCGGAGGATCAGGGTAATCCTTCGTATTATGCTCAGGTTCAGGAGTTTATAGGTAATTTCCTCCGGTGTATATTTCGGCGGAGTTTTCCCGAATCCCAGAAATCCGCCGCCTTGTGACATTTCCCTGACATAAGCATCCCGTTTCCCCGCTACTTTTCTCTCCCACGTCTCATTGTCAAAAAGGATGGTCCCGTCAACAAGTGGCGCTATTGCTTCAATGTCATCTGCGGCTTTTGCTGATCGTCTCTCACCTTCGGAAAGGCAGGGGAGCGTAACAAGACCGAACAAGGGTTCGGATACCGAAGCCCTGAGGGCGGTAATCAGCGAAGGGGCAATATCTGTCATGCTACCCCCAAGACCGCAACAGATGAGGATTGCATCTGTGTTTTCGTTTACCAGATTCTGTATGCGGGAAACAATTTCACTGATGTCAATTTTTGAGGAAAGTGGTTTTGTTGATCCTTCTACCTGCAGTCCGTTTTCCAGCGAATTAAAACATAGTTTTGAACTTTCGGGAAGCGCAGTAAGCTGTGCTAATGTATCATGATCGATATCGACAGCCAAAGCCTGGACACAATTTACTTTGCTGCTTTTACGGTCGTTAGCGTACAGGGCAGCAGCAATCCGGCATCCGGCGCCTCCCAGTCCAATTGCAAGTACTCGCATTTCAGGTGTGGTCTCGTTTATATCGGGACGTGAATGTTACTCGTGTTTTTTTAAAGTTCCAAAAGTCCCATATAATATTCTCTTCTGACGTTCAATATCTTATAGGATATGCACAACTAAAAATTATTATTGGATGTCCATAATGCCTGTCTCGTAGTATGGGATAATTGCAGGACTGATATAAAACAACGATTTCCCTGCATCAGTTTCTTCTGGTTCATGTTCGTTAATAAAAATAGCTTTGTAGAAAGCCTTTTTCATAATACACAATATTCCTTTTGCGCAAACCCTTTCCAATGGGATTAGGGATAAATATCTCAAAAAAAAGTGCTCCATTGTTTACTAAAAACTCTTCAATGCGGGTTGATCCGGGAATCCCGGCGCCCGGTTACAAACCCGGGGTCTTCCTTCCAGAATTTTCACCTTCAGCCACACCGCCATATCTGCTGGCAGCATGAGGTTACTCCTCAAATCCACTGTTCTGGTTACCGTTTTCCTGTGGTCAACCGGCAGCATGTAATGTTCCCGTTTATACAACATTGGGGAGTAGCCCCCCTCCATTAAAAAAATTGGGACCCCCCACCCCTCCCCCCCTTCAAATATTTTTGTAAGAATGAAGGCCACCCCCTCCCGTCTCAACAAAAAGAGGGAGTCACTCTTTAAACTCCAGTATCAAAACCTGTGCTTCGCGTGGACTTACCCTCGGAATGGGTTGCCACCCCTGCCTTATCGAAAAAGAGGTGGGGGTCACCTTTTTTGTCTCTGGGAGGGAGTGACCCTTAGGGTAATGTGGATCAAGGGTGCCCCCCCATATCCCTGTTCGCTTTCCTAGAGCAACACATGACACCCCCTCCACTATCAGCATTGGGTGGGGGTGGCCTGTT
>DAOQAA010000062.1:0-8620 GCA_035353675.1 Methanoregula sp.
GGGTCGCAATCGCGATAACCGTGTCCCCGAACGCTTGCGCGAGCACATCCACCGACCCGCACCGGTACCGTGCCGACCGCGTGCAGCCGGTGTTCGTGCAGGCAACCGGCCGGGCCGCAATGACGGCATCGCCGACTTTTCGTACCTCGACCTCATCGACCGGGTTGAAATCGTGCGAGGCTGAGCCGTGGAAGACCATCGATGCATGCCCGAGCATCCCGTGGAGGATCTTCGGCAGGTTGCTCCCGCCGACCTCTCCAAGGGGGCCGGGGTGGACGTTTGGCACCGTTACAAAGATCTCCTCTTTTCCCTCCCGCTGTATCACAACCGAGACTTCGGGCACGACTACGCTTTCACCGATACTCCGGAAAAAGTCGTCGAGCTTGTGGCTGCCTTCCGAAAGGTGGGCGAGGAATGCGTTTGCAAGCTCAAGGGGCCCGACCCGGAAGTTGGCCTTCATCGGGCGTTCGATCACGATGATGAAAAGGAGGACGCCGACCGCGAAGCTGATATGGAGGAGGATGGAAATCTGCACAAATGCAAGGCCAAGAAACGGCGCTGCCCCGATGACTGCAATGCCGGAGTGGAGGAGTGCCGGGACAACGACCCGTCGGAGGTGGTAATCGACGACAGCGGCGAGAAGGAGCATCCGGAACGCGAAGACAAACGCAAGCGAGACTGCAAAAAAGAGCGGAAACGAGAAGCGGAACAGGAGTATTGGCGAGAGGGAGATAAAAAGCGAGATGACAAGGCCGATGGCCGCCGTGAGCCCCGACCACTCGTACGTGAGTTTCCCGGAAAACCGTCGGGCAAGCCAGGGTGTCAGGGCAAGAGCGGCAAGAGCCGGTACGAGATAAACCGCGATGGGAAAAAGGGCCGGGTTCGCGAGGGATTTTCCGCTCCCGAGTATCGACATGATCTCGACACAGCCCGAAAGAAGGAGAATGACCGCGAGGGATTTTGCCCATGACGGACTTGTGACGATATACTTTGAGAGGCCCTCCAGTTTTTTATCAAATTCACCGGTCATAGGGTCATCATTCCCTCATGGTGACAAGTTCTCCCCGTGCCGGGTTCTTTTATTTTCGCGGGACAAAACCGGGTGCCGGTCACGAGGACGTAAATCATGATCTTAAAGGAATATGTGGTGCCTGATGTGATGTGAAGGTTTCCGCCCCCGCGACGAGGGCATCCCCAAAGTGCGATGATGTTGTATTGCCCCCTCTCATGGAATAATCTGGATTTTCTTAAATCCGGTTCTGATTTTATGCGGGGTATCAATTGTTGAAAAATTTTGGTGGCTTTAAAATGACGAATCACTAAAAAAAATCGAAACATGTTAGTCCGCCAGCCATTGTTCAAAATGAAAAGATCGGAAAATGCCGCTAAAGAGTATTGTAATATACCCGACAAGGAACATGGAAATGATCGTTCCCTCCCGTACTCCTGCAATTGTTCCCGACAAAACGAATGAAATGAGTACTGCACAAAACACGAGCGAGGTATCAAAAACAATTTTTATGATCCCGAATTGCACCGACATTTTTTCGGCAATTGCTTTTACCACACCCTCCCCCGGGTTCATGATGACCTTTGCGCTCACCTGCAGGTATATCCCAAGGGCAAGGACAACGCAACCGAGAACCAGCCAGACGATCTGCCCGGCATAAAAATCCGAATGTACGGATGCGGATATGAGCATCCCCACATCCACAAAAATGCCCAAAAACATCCCGACAAATACCTGGAGATATTGGTGACGGGGAAAATTTTTTCCAACGATCAGGATCTCGGCAAGGAAGAACAACAGCCCGATTATAATGGTAAATTCCCCGAAAGTTACCGGAAAACTTTTACTGAGCACGTAAGGGACGCTCGAAATTGGGGGAGTGCCGAGGTATGATCTGGTGATCAGGCTGATCCCGAGGCCCATAAGAAACAAGCCAAGAACTAAGAAAAAATATCGTTTGATAAGTCCGGCGCCTGACATTTTTTAAGGATTCCTCAAATATCTGGGTTTTGCGACGTGTTAAAGGGTGGTGGATAAACCCGGGTGTGCTGGCCCGGAGGGCGTACCAGCGTTTTCCCTATCCCACGTCCGGCAACCCGAAACCACTCGCTACCGACCATCCAAACAGGTTTAAACAGGCCGGTTTTAAACTCCGGAAATATCAGGTTTCTTCGGGAAAAACAATTAAAACAGGATTCCCGGAAACTACTTTAAAAAAAGTGCCGAAACAGGCCGGTCATGTTTTGGGTGAAACGGTCAATCCGGGGCTGGAATGGGTCCGGATTTGGGTGGGCGGAGTTTGACCCGGTTATCACCACACCCAGTGATACGGTCAAAATCACGACAGTGACAGTGGGAAAGAACCCGCAATCCGACCCCCAAAACAGGCTTTCTTTTCGTTTCCACGTGCCAGGGTCCATCCGGGAAACGATCGGCTGCTGGAACAGTGCTATTCAGGACCTTTTTTCTACGACGTGAAACTGGCTCAAAAACGCCCAATTAGTGCCCGTTTTTAGGGAATTAATACCTCCGCAGGGGGTAAACAGCCCCTCTGCGGGAAGTGGTCTTTCGTCGGAGAAATGGGCACTCAAGACTTCGGGAGACATACAGTCTTTCCGGGGCCCGGGACCGTTCCTGCGAATCCACCGCTTTATTTGATCTCAACCCTCTCGCCCGTCTCCATGTACAGGACGTTCTCGGCGATTTTGCAGGCATGATCGCCGCAGCGCTCAAGGTACCGGGCAATGATAATGTAGAACGTGGCCTGTGTGATGGTCTTGGGGTTCTCCATCATGTGCGTGATCGATTCGCGGAAGATGGATTGGCGCAGTGCGTCGACCGCGTCGTCCCGTGCAGAAAAACCGTCAAGAATCATTTTGTTCTCCGTCTCGTAGGCCGTGATCGCATCATCGATCATCGTAAGCACGTACTCTGACATGAGGGGGAGACTCATCATGTTCGCGATATGGGGCTTACCTGCGATTTCTTTTACGATTTTTGCCGTGGACTTGCCGTACCGCCCGATCCGTTCCGATGCAGCGATGACCTTGAGAGAGCAGACAATTGTCCGCATATCCTTTGCCATCGGCTGGTTCAGGGCAATAAGCTGGTAGCAGGTCTCTTCAAGTGTCACCGTCATCTCACGGAGCTGGTCTTTTCGGTCAATAACCGTTGTCGCCAGGGCGTCATCCTGGTTAATGAAAGCCACCTGCGAGTCCTGCAGCATCGAGAAGGCAAAACGTGCCATCTCTGAAACACTTTTTTTGAGGTCTTTTAGTTCCGTGTGGAATTTATCGGTCATCGCCCCCACCTTACCCGAACCTGCCAGTGATATAGTTCTCGGTCAGGTCTTCTTTGGGGTGTTCGAAGATGTTTGTTGTCCTGTCGTATTCGATCAACTTACCGAGATACATGAACCCGGTATAATCGCTCACCCGGGCCGCCTGCTGCATGTTGTGCGTGACAATGATCACCGTGTACTCCTCCTTGAGCATGTCGATTAAATTCTCAATTTTTGCTGTCGCAATCGGGTCGAGCGCCGAACAGGGTTCGTCCATCAGGATTACTTCCGGTTCGACTGCGAGCGTCCGGGCAATGCAGAGTCGCTGCTGCTGGCCACCGGAGAGCCCGAGCGCAGACGCGTTAAGCCGGTCCCTCGCCTCTTCCCAGAGAGCCGCACGCTTGAGGCTCTTTTCCACGATGGCATCTAGTTCTTTTTTGTCATTGATACCATGGACGCGGGGGCCGTAAGCGACATTCTCATAGACCGATTTAGGGAACGGGTTTGGCCGCTGGAAGACCATACCGACCCGTTTTCTTAAAGATACCACATCCATACTATCACAGAGCATGTCCTCGTTGTCAAGCCGGAGATCCCCGGTGATCTTCACGTGACTGATGAGGTCGTTCATCCGGTTGAAGCACCGGAGGAGTGTGGATTTCCCACATCCGGACGGTCCGATCAGTGCGGTAGTCTTTTTCTTTTCGATCTCCATGGAAATATCCTGGAGTGCATGCTTCTCATGATACCAGAGATTCAGGTTTTTCGCGGATATGATGGTCGTACCTGACATAGGTTACCCCCGTATCTTTTTTGTATAGTGATTCCTGATCACGATCGCGACCGTATAAAATGCCACGACGAGTATCAGGAGAACTAATGCGGTCCCGTACTTGTTGGTCGCTGCGCCTGGCACATTTGTTGAAAGGATATAGAGATGGTATGGCAGTGCCATCACCGGGTCGAAGAGCGAGCCCGGCAGGAACCGGGTCGAAAAGACAACCGCGGTAAACATGATCGGTGCAGTCTCCCCTGCCGCCCGGCCGATCGAGAGGATTGCCCCGGTCACGATGCCCGGGATTGCCGGTGGGATGACGACGTTTTTGATCGTCTGCCACTGGGTGGCCCCGAGCGCGAGGCTTCCCTCACGGAGGGACTGCGGGATATTTTTAAGAGATTCTTCGGTTGTACGGATGACGGTCGGGAGCACCATCAGGGCGAGGGTGATCATACCGGCAAAAAGCGACACCCCTACGTTGAGGTACAGCACGAGAAATGCAAATCCAAAAAGGCCAAAGACAATAGACGGCGTGCCGTTGAGGAGATCCACACCGGTCCTTATCAGTTTTGTAATCCGTCCTTCGCGAGTATATTCGACAAGATAGATCGCCGCCCCGACACCGAGGGGCAGGGCAATAAGAATGGCGCCGGTTACCAGGTACAGGGTCCCGACAATCGCCGGGAATATCCCTCCGCCCCTGCCAAGGTTGGTGGGGTTCTCTGTCAGGAAATCCCACGACAGGGCCGGCAGCCCGTTGATGATAATGTCGCCGAGGATGATCGCGAGGATCGCAAGGACAATCAATGCTGCGACCGTGACACCGGCAAACGCGATCGTCTCGATATGTTTCCTCAAGAGTCGGTTTTTGCCGTAATGCCAGAGCGCCACTGCAGAAACGACTGCAAGTGCTACCTCCCAGAGTCCGGAAAACAGGAGCAGCACCACGAGTGTGGCGAGGGCAGCGAGCCGGAACCACTGGCTGAATTTACTTTTAAGTAAAGAGAGAAAGGGCGATTTGATACGGGAAACACGTGCAGAACCTGATTTTCTCCCGTCACGGAGGTACGAAAGTATTACCCCTGCGCTGAGGTTAACGATAAGCGCAATGATAAGCAGCATAACTGCAACACCAAAGAGGGCGTGGTAGTGGACGCTTCCGATGGAAACGTCGCCCATTTCGATGCCGAGCGTTCCGGTAAGGGTGCGGACCGGGGAGAGCACGTTCCAGATCGGGTCCGGGACGATGGCAGCATTCCCGGTTACCATCATGACGGCCATGGTCTCACCAATCGCCCGGCCGACTCCGAGGATGATTGCCGCCGCAATACCCGAGAGAGCGGCCGGAACAATCACCCGGCTGATCGTCTGCCACCGGGTGGCCCCGACCGCAAGAGAACCCTCGCGATATTCACAGGGAACCGAACTGATAGCATCTTCGGATACGCTGATGATAGTAGGAAGCGCCATGATCCCGAGAAGAACAGAACCGGCAAGCCATGTCTGCCCGGTCGGGATGTCAAACGTGGTGCGGATGAATGTGGTCAGGACAATGAGGCCAAAGAAACCATAGACCACCGAGGGGATTCCTGCCAGCAGCTCGGTTGCCGGTTTGAGGATGCTTTTAACCCGGGGTGAGGCGAGTTCTGAGATATAGATCGCACAGCCGATGGAAAGCGGGACGGCAAAGATCATGGCACCCAGGGTAACGAGGATCGTGCCAACGATGAGGGCAAAAATCCCGTAACCGGGTTCGACTGCGGAAGGCGTCCACGAACTTCCGAAGAGGAAGTTAAAAACGCCCGCCATTTCAAAGATCGGGTAACCATCCCGGAGCAGGAAGAGCAGGATAAACGAAACGACGACGACGGCAAAGAGTGCTGTGAGAAGGAAGAGGAACCTGACACATTTTTCCTTAATCCGGGAAACCTTCGCGGTACTTTCTGATGATTTCCCGGCAAACCGGTCAAAGAAGGTCATGGCAGGTCTCCCCCATGTCTGATAAAAAGGTAAAAATGGTGGGGATAAGGACCCCTCATCAGCCCGTCACGGGAACATATCCCTGGTCTGCGACAATCTTCTGGCCGTCTGCACTGAGGATGAAGTTAATGTAATCCCTGGTTAGGCCGGAGGGCTCGCCGTTTGTGATCATATAGAGGTCACGGGAGACCGGGTATGTCTTGTCCTTGACCGTGCCAACGCCCGGTACAACCATACTGCCATTTTGCATTAATACCGGGAGTGCCTTGACATCGGGCGAGAGGAACCCGATGGATACATACCCGATTGCACCGGGAGTCTGAGCAACGCTCTGCGCTACTGCACCATTGGAGTTCTGTTCGAGCATCGTCTTTACCGGGGTTGCCTTACTTAACACGGTCTCATCGAAATACGTGCGGGTACCGGATGAACTGTCACGGCCGATGAGCACGATCTGGTTGTTGGTGCCCGGAACATTTGCGCCGGTAATCTGGGTCCACTTCGTGATCTTACCCGTATATGTCTGATTGACCTGGTCCAGGGTGATATGCTGAATCGTGTTTTGTGGATTGACAATAATGGCGATGCCATCGTGTGCAACGGTGATAATAGTAAAGTCAGGATACTTTGCCAGTTCATCTTTGGTCACATCCCGGGAGCTCATACCAATATCGACGGTTTTTGCCCCGATTGCCTGAATACCGGCACCCGATCCGCCACCGGATATCTGGATGTTTGCTTCAGAGTGTAATTTCATATACGCATCGGCAGCGGCCTGCGCAATGGGCAGGACTGTTGTCGAACCGGTAACCGTGATAGTCTGCTTCTGGGCTGACGATGTGGACGAAGCGGTGGTTGCAGTTTTACCACTGATGGAAGTTGTTCCGTTGCTGGTACACCCGGCAACGAACATCGATACAATGAGTAATGCCGCGAGGCACACTGTTACCAATACATACGAACTCCGTTTGGTTTTCATGGTGTTCAACATCTCATTTACTGGAGGGAATATACTGTTTTTCGCCATAAACTATAGGTCTATATATACTATAAAGTTACAAATGGATATTATTGGGTTCTATAGTAAAGCGGTGAGAAAAATGGAAATCAGACGGGTGCAGGTGACTGGCGGGGCATCATTTGTGGTGACACTTCCCAAAGACTGGGCAGAAGAACAGAATATCAAAAAAAACGATCCTGTTGGGCTCGAGGTCCAGCCGGACGGGTCCCTGCTTGTAACAAAAAAGATCACGGACGAACCGCTCCAGCGGACGAAGGTGATCGACAGTAACGCGATCACGGACCCGGCATTCCTCTTCCGGATGCTCATCGGGGCTTACATCACCGGCTTCACCGCGATCCGCATTACTTCACTAGAGCGCTTCCCGCCCTTTGTCCGGACGGTCGTCCGGGACTATACCCAGATGACGATTGGGCAGGAAGTGGTAGAGGAGACCGCAACGGTCATAGCCATCAGGGACCTGCTCAATCCCTCGGAGATGCCATTTGACAATACGATCCGGCGGATGTATGTGATCGCAAGGACCATGCATGAGGATGCCATCACCGCTCTCGAGACACAGAACCAGACACTTGCGCAGGATGTAATTAACCGCGACGTAGATGTTGACCGGCTTCACTGGCTCGTCGCCCGCCAGACCACGATGATCATGCAGAACACGGGACTCTCCCGGAGGATGGGAATCGTACCTGAGATGGCGATGTATTACTATATGCTCAGCCGTATTATCGAGCGGGTGGGTGACCACGCAGTCCGGATTGCCGAGCATTCAAGGCCGATCCTGGACGCGGATATCGATAAAAAGATCCATTCAGCAATAAAAAAATCGAGCGTGATGTCGCTTGAGATCTTTGACCGCAGTATCAAATCCTTCTTTAATACGGATATGAAAGAAGCCCACAGGAACATTGAGTCCATCAGCGCCCTTGAGAAGATCTGCGGGGATATTAACAACATGGTGCTCAAGGAGGAGACACTTGTCGCAATCAACATCGGATATATTACCGAGAGCATTCGCAGGTCCGGGGAATATGGCGGGGATATTTCCGAGACCGTTATCAACCTGCTCGTCGAGCATGAGGGGGGATTGCCTGTTGGAAAACCGGTCCGGTAAATTTTTAACGTGAACCGCACTCTGCTGTTTATCGTCGGGAGGGGTTTGAGGAGTGGGGGGTATATCCCGACCCTGTTATCACCGTATCCTTGGTGCGGTCAAAATTACGAGGCTGACCGAAGAAGCGGATCGTGCTTGTAATCGGAAAATGTTTTGCCGGCAACAAACTGTGCAATCAGATCGCAGGCTTCTCGCAATATCGAAAAGATATTTCCGGGTATCATGCGGCTGCATAAAGTTCGACCTGTGTCTCTTCCACCGATTTGCGGAAATATGGATTTCTGATCGGGCCGGGCTCAACGAGATCGACCGGGTGAATCTTTTTTTCAAGATCCCGGAACAGGTTTTAACAGGGAAAATTTTTCGTGATATCAGGAATTCCGGGATACTCCGGTAATGAGTCGTGGCTCGTTTCGTGCAGCAGAAAGGGCAGCAAT
>DAOQAA010000063.1:0-8463 GCA_035353675.1 Methanoregula sp.
TCTTGGTCTTCCTTGTGAGCTTGCCATCATCCCAGATGTGATCTTCCAGTTTGATAACGAGGTTGTACATCTCCGGGTCGTTTTCGGTCAGTTCCCTGAAGAATTTCGGCACTTTCCCGATCTTATGTTCGAGACTCTTCAGCTGTTTTTCAGTCTTGCCTTTCCCTGAAGGTTTTTTTGCAACAGTTTTCTTAGCCGCCATAATCATTCACTCTCCAGTTTCATCGGTTCTCCGCAGCAGATGAGTTCTCCGCCGCCAACTTCCTTTACGATCACAACATTCCCGCAGATCTCGCATACAAAGACCTGCCCTTCCGCTGATACGTTTACCATACGAGATTTACCTCAAGTCAACCGGGTTTTTACTCCTATGCTCCTGTCGCACAGGCTCCTGACATCCCGTCACCGGCTTTTTTTGGCAGTCTGAAATTACAGTACTTTTCCGGAAAAATGAGAAATTACATGAAGCTCTTGCCGCGTTTGGGCGGGTTCTTGGCATCTTCTGGTGTCTTGATATCCGGACGGATGTGGGTCATTGGGAAACACTGGTATTCCTCGCAGGCGCAAGCCGGGCATTTACGGAGGTCCTGTTCGCTCTTGTCAAGAGTGAACTCCTTGCCGCAATCCAGACATACATATTTACCAGGTCCAACTTTCTGGCCCGCTGTATACGTCTTTTGTTCGGTCAGAATTATCACCAACCTTTCCATTAATATCAATAATATATATCAGTTTGGTTAGAACAACCGGATCCGGCGCCACAGGAGGACCCCTGCCCCTTTTCATATGCAAAGGTATATTCAGTTTTTTTCCCCCAATGCTTGTATGGCAAAAAAGATCATCGGGATTTTAGGCAGTCCGCTTCCTGAAGGCAACACCGCCCAGTTACTGGAACGGGCAATGCAGGGAGCAAAAGACGCCGGCTGTTCTGTCGAGCTTATTTCTGTGACAGGTCTTGATTTCCAGTCCTGCCAGGAGATGTTCTTCTGCCGGGACCACGAGACCTGCGTCATGGACGACGACATGCAGCAGATCTACCCGAAATTTGCGGAGATGGACAGCCTGATCCTAGCCACCCCGGTGATGACTATGGGAATTCCCGGTACACTCAAATCGTTCATCGACCGGTTCCAGGTTTTTTTCATGGCAAAATACCACCGGAACCAGCCGCTGGTCTCACCGGATAAAAAACCCGGCCGCAACGGCCTGTTTATCTGTATATCCGGAATGGACATCCCGGAAGTCTTTGTCGGGCCAAAACTTACAGTAAAAGCGTTTTTTGATATTATCGACTGCCGGTATCATGACGAACTCCTGATCAACGGAATGGACCGGATCCGGGATATAAAAACACAGCCGGACCTGCTCGATGCGGCATACAAAAAAGGTTTCGCCCTTGGGGCTTCCCTTAACGCAACCGGGCAGTCACCGGAAAAATAACCGGCAAAATACCGCTCATACCAGCCCTTTTTCTTTCAGGCTGGAATACCCGTTTTTGGATATTATAATGTGATCGATTAACCGGATGCCAAGCAGGGCACCGGCTTCCTGGAGCTGGCGGGTGATCGCAATATCCTGCTCGCTTGCGTCAAGAGATCCGGACGGGTGGTTGTGGATACAGATAACCGACGCCGCCCGGTCGGTGATTGCCCCGGCAAATACTTCACGGGGATGGACCAGACTATGGTTGAGGATGCCGATAGTGACCACCCGGGTCTGGATCACCTCACCGGCGCCCGAAAGAGTAATGCAGATAAAATGTTCCTGCGGTTTTTCCCGGTACGGTGCGACCAGTGGCAGGACGTCCTCCGGTTTCTGGATCTTTATCGTACATGCCGGCTGGTATCGGCGGCGGCCAAGTTCGAGACATGCCATAATCTGGGCGGCTTTTGTCGGCCCGACGCCTTTGATGGATAGGATATCCACGTAATGGACCTCACGCGAATGGTCACCGGATAATGCCGCGATATCGCGGGCGATCATCCGGACATCCCGGTCCTTTGTGCCTTTGCCGAGTAACGCCTCAATGAGTTCTGTATCGGTAAGTGAGGTAACGCCTTTTTTTGCGATTTTTTCCCGTGGACGGTCATACTCGGGAACATCTTTCATTTTTTTCATGATACGATCCGGGGCGAGGAAACATGGATTTGCGGTCCGACGCCGGTTCCTGCACTCATATGCGTGGTTTTCCAGTCACTTTAATTTCTTTCATTTTATTCCGTTCTGATTTCCGGGTAACAAAAAAAACTGCCGGAGATTAATGCCCAATGAAGAATATTTAAGTAAAATTCGTGTTATACAATCCCGTATGACAACCCAGAAGAATGCAATGGATGCATTTGCCGGTGAATCGCAGGCAAACCGCAAGTATCTCGCGTTTTCCGAACAAGCAGCTGCCGACGGGTTCAAAAATATCGCAACTCTTTACAAGGCGGCATCCGAGGCAGAGGCCATCCACGCGAAAAAACTCTTAAAAGTGCTTGGGGCCGTCAACCAGACCGAAAAGAACCTCGAAGCAAGTATCGAGGGTGAGACCCACGAGTACACCTCAATGTATCCCGCGTTTATCAAAGAGGCAGAAACCGAGAAGAAGAGCGAGGCGTTAATTGCATTTACCCATGCAATGAAGGCAGAAGAAGTTCATGCAGGACTTTACAAAAAGGCGCTTGCCGCCATAAAAGCCGGCCATGATCTCGGGAGGGAGACCGTCTACCTCTGCCCGATCTGCGGAAATATTATGACCGGGCAGGCACCGGACAAGTGCCCGATCTGCGGGGTTTTCAAAAAGCAGTTCCGTGAAATTACCCTTTAACACTTTTTTTAACACTTATTCGTTGCCACGGACCCCCGGATTTATACAAAAACGCGGGGATATGAAAAAAAGTGACGGGGATTTATTGTTTTTTAGCGCGTCGCTTATGGATTCCCCAGACAATGACGACAACAAGCGCGATCAATGTCGCCCACGATGCCGTGTAAATCACGATGATCGGGTATTCAAGAATTACTTTTGGCAGTGACGATACCGGTGTCAGCTTTGCTGCGGTACAGGCGAACGTAACACTGACACTTGACGGAAACCGGTCCTTTCCGCCAAAGTAGTGGACAAGAACCGTGGCATTCCCTGACGGGATTGTGCCGGTGACCGGGGCGTTGTTTGTTGCCGGGAAAGCGACCGCACGGGTAATCCTGTTATCCATATCCCTGAGTTCCACGTACCATTCATCCGGGTAGACCCGGGCATATTCATCAGTGGCACGCACCGTCAGCTGCGAGCCGGCAGGTACAAAAACGTGCCAGACCCCCTCTTCGCCACGGCCTGAAAATGTCAGTTCCTTTGTAACCGTATCCCCGATCCCAAGCGACAGTGTGCCTGACAAGGGGGCGGCAGGCGCCGTGATATTTAATACCTTCAGGGAAACGGTTCCCGGGTTTGTGGTGCACTGGAACCTGTCATCCATCACTTCCCCGTATGAGAGCGAACGGTTGTAGATCCTGACTTCATCGATCCCTCCGGTAAAATACTCCGGGTTGGACTCATCGGGTAATTCAGCTCCCCCTGCATTTGCACCGACAAGGACTGCGTTTGTATCAGTATAGCTGATCTCACCGGTTGCATTTACCTGGCTGCGGAGGATGCCGTCAAGGAAAATTTTCAATGTCTCTCCGTTATAGGTGCCGGTGACATGGTGCCATTGCCCGGGAGCGATTCGCTCGTGAGGGACAACAACTGACACGTCTCCGCTCCGGCCAAGACTGACGGTCCAGAAGAGATCGTTCCCGTCGTCAAAAGCAAGCCTGTATCCCCCGCCATTATGGTATGTCGAGACAAGCGGCCGGGGTTTTGTATCGTTGACATAGAACCAGAGTGAGACGGTAATCGCACTGGCGGGATGGTTCTGGAGGGTGTAGGGAATTGAGATGTAACTGCCGTTGCCGTTTAGTGCCAGCGCTCTTACGCACCCGCCGTTATCAATCCTGTATGCTCCGCCATGGATCGTGCCGGTGTTCCCGTGGCCTGAGACATCAAGGGCAATGTTGCTGCCACCCTCGTTAAAATTGAGATAGACTGCCGGGTCAAAAGAGTCAGGAGTTGTAACCGGCGCTGCCATTACAGGAAGGGTGAGAAGAAGTGCAGCAATGAGGATACCCCGGATGATACCCCTCCAGATGTTATGGCCGGTGCATACAGACATGGCAGTATCCTGTATTTTGTATAAATGGTGTATTAGGGTTAACGGGAAAAGAAATTTGCGTTTCTGTGCGACTGGTCGCCAGTTACCTTTGCACAATAAATTTATCTGCCAAAAAACCCTCCGTCATTCATGAGCACGGTCATCGTCTATTCCACAAAAAACTGCCCGTACTGCCGGATGGCAAAAGCGTTTCTCGACAAACAGGGGGTGAAATATACCGCTGTCGATGTCGGTGCTGATGCTGATGCTGCCCGGAAAATGATTGCACTCTCAGGACAGCGGGGCGTGCCGGTCATTACGGTTGACGATGAAGTCATTGTCGGGTTTGATTCAGAGCGGCTGAACTCATTGTTCGGGACACCGGCGACTGACGGGATTTTTGATGTCATTATAGTTGGTGCCGGCCCGGCCGGATTGACCGCCGGTGTGTACTGCGCACGCAAGCTCTTAAAGACCCTGATTATCTCGGAAAATATCGGTGGCCAGGCACTGGAATCGTGGGCGGTCGAGAACTATATGGGCTACCGTATGATCACCGGCGAAGACCTGATGAAAAAGTTCGATGAACAAATACGGACGCTCGATGTCCGGGTGGAACTGGGAACGGTGACAAACATTACCCCGGAGAACGACTTGTTTCAGGTAAAAACCGCATCCGGTGCCACCCTGAAAACAAAGAGCCTCATCCTTTCCGAGGGAAAGAAACACCGGACCCTTGGCGTGCCGGGAGAGGAGAAGTACCTGGGCCGGGGACTTTCCATCTGTTCGACCTGCGACGGGCCGCTCTACGCGGGAAAAAAGGTCGCGGTGGTCGGCGGCGGCAATTCCGCGCTCCAGACAGCAGTGGAGATGAGCAGGATCGCCACATCAGTGAGCCTTATTGTCCGCAGCACGATAAAGGCGGACCCGATCTATGTGAAAAAAATCGGGGAACTAAAAAATATCACGGTGCACGAGCATTCGCAGGTAACATCTCTTTCCGGGGACCAGTTCCTGAAGCGTATTACAATAACAACTGAAGGAGCGGGCAGCCAGGATATCGATATCGAAGGCGTATTTATCGAGGTCGGATGGACACCGAACACTGATATCCTTGACGGCCTTGTAGACTTAAACGAGCATAAGGAAATAGTCGTGGACGCAAACTGCCACACGAGCCGGCCCGGCGTCTTTGCCTCCGGGGACGTGACGTCGGTTAAAAGCAAGCAGATCATTATCGCTGCCGGGGACGGGGCAAAGGCGGCACTCGGAGCGTATGAGTACGTGATGAAACTGGCGTGAAATTTTTTTCCTGCCGCTGCCCGTGTACAGGCCCGGCAGGGAAAGCCGGTTACGAAAACTTGCATGCCAGGATTTTTCCTGATCAAAATCCAAACCGCCGGAAAATTTTAGAGCAAAAAATTTTGCGGGAAAAATGGCAACTGCAATAAGCGTTCTCATGTATCATGCAATCCCAAAAAGAGCGTCTCCCCGCTACAAATCACCGTCGATCCGACCTGTACCAGACATATTTCTCCGACGTAAAATCGAAAAACGTTCATATCAGCCTCCGGACGGCCGATCTCCCGCTCAGTTGACCAACTGATCGATCCCAAAAACCCTGCCAGCAGAAGCCCGCTATTGTGCAGGTTTAAATGGCCTTAAAATCAGGGCGTTTTTAAAAATAAGCGCTTAAATCAGGATTCTCTATAGGCGCGGACATTGTTTCCTGTGGAGAGGAGATCCAAGGTCCGGAAACGGGAAATCGGAGGCTGTATCGGGCCCGGATTTGGATGAAAAAAGTACGATTGTGAAGGGGTGGTTCAGGCTCTGGTTACTAAAATGCCACCGTTACTCTTTCTTTGCCAGCCGGTCCTTCTCCCGGTACCCTTCGAGAAGCACGGTCGTGACATTTTTTACCGGTTTATCGGTATGTGATCCGATATGGACTTCGCAGAACGGGCATGACGAGATCACAAGATCCGCACCGGTCTTTTTGATCTCATCGCCCCGGCGCTTCCCAAGGGCTGCCGCTTCTTCCGGCACTCCGGATTTTACCCCGCCTCCGGACCCGCAGCAGATCGATGGCATCTCGACCAGATCGACCACCTGCCGGATCAGGTTTCGTGGCTCATCTTTGATATCCTGCCCCCTCATCAGGTGGCAGGGATCGTGATACGTGGCTTTTATCGGCAGCCGGGCCGGTGCTTCGATGCCGTATTTTGTGAGCACCTGGTTGATGTCCAGCACCTCAAACGGCGTCTCATAATCGTGTTTGAGCGTCGTGCCGCAGCCGGCGCACATGGTCATGACAGTGTCAATGCCCCGTGACTGGAACACATCGATGTTGCGGCGCTTGAGTGCATCGATGAACGCCAGCTGGCCGGTCCGGATAAGCGGCGACCCGCAGCACACCTGGTCTTTCGGGATGATCACCCGGATCCCGTTTCTTTTGAGGACTTCAATCGCGTCAAGAGCCGTCCTGGGGAGCCGCATGTTATACATGCAGCCGACAAAGAACCCCACCGTCGCCTTCGCCGGCCCGTACGGCTCGATCCGCTCGCTGACCTGTTCAAGGAAGGGGGTTTCAGTCCGGGTGACACTGCGACCAGTCTCCCTGATGAGCGCTGCAACCTCGCGGTGCCGGGGGAGCGTGAACCCCCGCTGGTTTGCAAGCGCCCGGAGTTTTTCAATCGCTTTTCCCGGGATTTTGATACTCTTCGGGCAGACCTTGTAACACGCCTGGCAACTCGTGCAGTTGAACAGCCCGTCCCGGATCGCATCCGGCACCCGGTCACCGGTGTCACGCGGGTCAAGGGCAAGCCGCATTTCCTGCCGCATCGCAGTCGGCCCGAGGAATTTTGTCACGTCCATTGCAGGACAGACGGATACGCAGCACAGGCACTCGATGCAGTCCCGGAGCGGCTTGATTGCGTCGATCTCCTCTTTCATCGGGAACTTATAGTCCGGTCCTTCTGCCGGTTTGAGTGAGGCAATCGTCTCGATCTTCGGGAGGAGATCGACAACAAGATCCTGTTTGACCGGCAGGTTCAGGGGCGTAATCGTAATGCCGTCTTTTGCTTCTTCCATGCAAGCAAGCACCGGTTCGCCGTTTACCCGGACCGCACAGCTCCCGCACTGGCCGGACCCGCAGCAGTACCGGTACGCAAGCGAAGGATCGATATGGTCATGGATCTCGTGAAGGACATGGAGGACCCGGGCGCCTTCGTTGACGCTGACCGTATAGGTATCGAACCGGGGTGCAGTATCCGTCTTCGGATCAAAACGCTGGACCTTTACGTGCAGTTCCTTCATGCCTTCACCCCGCGTTTTTCGATCCCTTCCCGGTTAAGAGAGATGTACGTGTGACCGTACGGGGAATGCGCCGCGTCCCATTCCTGCGAAATGTCTACTCTTGTGTTTGCACCCCGGGACTCCGGGCGGATCAAAGCCGAGCGGCAGATCAGGGACGCTGTCAGGCACATGTTGCCGATAATCCAGCACTCTGCAAGATTCTTTGGCGATGAAGCCTTAAGGGGTGCCTGCATGAGCCGGTTTACAACGGCAAGAGTATTCTTGAGCCCTGCCTCGTCCCGGAAAATCCCGGCGCCCTTCCACATCGCCTTCTGGAGCTCGTCCCGGACAACAGCCGGTTTTTCTGTTCCGGCAAGGTACCGATCAATCTGTTTTTCCACCCGGGCAATCTGGTCCCGGTCGATCTTCTTTACCCGCTTTTCTGCCTTTGCTGCATATTCCCCGGCACGTTTCCCGAAGACCTGCGTATCGGCAAGGGCGTTTCCGCCAAGCCGGTTTGCGCCCTGCACCCCGCCGGCCGATTCTCCGCATGCAAAGAGACCCGGCAGCGTTGTTTTACATTCGGGCGTGATCCGGATGCCACCCATGATGTGGTGGGCAGTCGGGGCGACTTCCATGGGCTCGGTCCGGATATCGACACCGAACTTCAGGAACTGCTCAAGCATCACCGGCAGCCGGGTCTCGATCTGCTCCTTTGGCAGGTGAGTTACATCGAGCCAGACCCCTCCACGCGGCGTGCCCCTCCCAGCGGCGATCTCGGTCGCTATTGCGCGGGAAACCACATCGCGGGTCGAGAGCTCCATCCGGTCGGGATCGTAGTTTTTCATAAACCGCTCCCCCAGCCGGTTTTTGAGAACTCCCCCTTCGCCCCGGACAGCTTCAGTGATGAGTCGTCCCCGTGCATCGTACGGATAAACTGCGCCGGTCGGGTGGAACTGGACCATCTCCATATCGATAAGTTCCGCTCCCGCCC
>DAOQAA010000064.1:0-7546 GCA_035353675.1 Methanoregula sp.
CGCTCTCGCTTGCAATGCTGCTTCTGGCATTTTTGTTGTCGCTTGCGGCGTATTTGCTGATGGTGTGAGACCGGAGTATCTGGATTTTTGCTTTGTAGAAATCCCTACTTTAATAATAATGCTGGGGTGCGTTATCATTTACAGCGTGGTTAAAGGTAGTTCCTCCGTGGAAATTATGTAAGGATTGTAAAAAAGTAGATAGTGACAATGCGTACATTAGGTACATGCCTGATCTGGAATGTGCAACAAAAAGAATTCCCGTATGTCCCAGTACGTGGGAATCTGTTTACGAACTCCGGAAACCAAGCCAGACCTTCGACTCTGTGATTAAAGAGATGGTTGCAAAGGAGAAACGTCGGCGGCTCTTTGAGGATGCAGATCGCAAAATGCGTGAAGGGCACTTTGTGGAGTTTTAAAGAGTGACCTTTCCTATCCTGAATGAGGATGAGGCTCAAAATTTTCCTGACGATCTTCCGGAAAAAAGTCAACGTACGATGCGCAGTAAGATGTCACTCCTTTCCGGCAATCCGTATCCTGCAAAAGATGGGGACAAAGAACGGTTCACCAGTCATGGGAAGGATCCCGTTTACCGTTTGCATATCCGCCACAGTTACACGGCATTTTACCGGATTAAAGGCGGGTGTGTTTATGTATACGATCTGATGACAATCGAACAGGCTCATAAAAAAACGGGTTGATCTGATACCCTGTTTCATGAGCATCCCTTGGTGTGATCTTTCAATACTCCCCGGTCAATCCGGGCCCGATACGGGCTCCAATTCCCGTTTTTGGATTCCAGCCTTTCTCCGGAATCCCCTTAAAATTCCCGGTTCCTGTTCCAGTGGAAAATACCTTCAAATGTTCATCCGTTTGCAAAAATGCGGGATTTTAACCCCCTTTTAAACGACCGCCACGGCCATTTGCATGGGGGTTATTTTTGCCACGTAGTTTTTACTGTCCGGCACCCGGAAAGGCCGCAGGAACGCGAATATTGCGGTTGTTTTTCTCCGACGGAGAATTTAAAGGAGACAAAAGAACATAACCGGGCAACCCCGGAAAAGTCCGGGTTGTGAAAAGACCCTGTCCCAACACACTGGACAAAAGGCAAAACACTCTGACATTACCGTCATAAAAAATTCCGCCCGGCACTTCATCCCGTTTTCAAATCCGGGTTTTCCAACCGCAAGAAATAAACAAACGGTGTGCATAATGACGAATCAGGACAGGAGGATGAAAAACAAAAAAATAGCGACCATGTAAAGGCAGTCTGTACCGCAGGCGAACTTGGGTAGGATGAGGTGATCAAAGTTCATCAGTATGAACACATACCTGCCCGCTGGATCGGTGTTGATCTCAACACAACCGGCCACGCGGCCGTTGCCGCCGAACCGTACAGCGGGAAAGTCCTGAAACTTGGTAAGAATGTTCGTTATGTCCGCAGTAATTCCATCAGGAACTGTACAAAACTCTACAAAGAAGGAAAACTCTGGAAACTAAAAAAAGACAAGAGCCATGAACGCAGGGCGTTTAAAGGCGCATTAAACAAAATCTCCCGGCAGATCGTATCCTTCGCGGAATCGCTCGGCTCGGGTATCAAGTTTGAAAAGCTCTTTTCCAGCCGTTACTCGCATTCCCGTGATGCTACAGGTTTTATCGGGTTCTCATTTGCGAACGGATCGTTTTTCTCGCTCCAGCGGCTGGTTGAAAAAATGGCGCTGCGCCGGGGGATCCCGGTTACCTATGTCAATCCTGCATTTACCTCAAAGCGGTGCTGCCGGTGCGGGTGCATGGGGCGCCGGACAAAAAAACGGTTCGAATGCCCGCACTGTGGTTTTGTGGCACATGCCGATGTCAATGCCGCGTATAACATTGCACTTACGCCCCACCGGTCCGCAACCGTGAATTTCCGCGAAGAAGAACAAATAGAACGGACCCGGCTCTTCCAGAGGGAGGTGCGACGGCGTGCACGCGAAGAATTGTATACTTTACACCCCGGTATTTTACCAGAAGTCCTGCCCGAAAACCTGCTTCTTGTACTGGAGTAGCCCGCCCGCAGGGAAACGTCCTCATTTTTTCTTTTTTTATAGTGCGCGAAAATTTGGGATAATTTCCGGTTAAATTTTTGTGCCATGTTTCATTATAAATAAATATCTATTTTCAACCATTTTGAAATCATTCTTTTTTTAGTGATTTAACAAACATTCTGGATTATTTATGTAGGCATACTTGGAAAAAAACGGAATACATATATTTTCACTGGCTCAAAACTAATGGGTATTTGAGTTACTGGTCCTCCTAAAAAACCTTTATCACGGAACCCCTTCCTTGGAGAAACGATCGGATGTATTCGATCCTTTATGTTGATGACGACGCGGAATTACTGGTTGTCAATAAATTACTTTTGGAAAACACCGGGGAATTCTCAGTTGAAACTATTTCTTCGGCACAAGAAGCACTCGAACGGATAAAAACAATCCGGTACGATGCGATAGTGTCTGATTACCAGATGCCGGGAATGGACGGCATCGATTTTTTGAAATACGTCCGGTCAGGACATGGCAATATACCGTTTCTCCTTTTTACCGGTAAAGGCCGGGAAGAGATCGTAATTGATGCGCTCAACAACGGCGCTGATTTTTACATCCGTAAAGGTACGGACATGAAGAGTATGCTTGCGGAGCTCCGGCACAAACTTGTAAGTGCGATTGAACGCCGCAGGACTGAAACGGCGTTAAATGAATCCCGGCAGATCCAGAACGACATCATCAATTTCCTCCCGGATGCGACATTTGTGATCGATACAAAAGGAACTGTTGTATCATGGAACAATGCAATAGAAAAAATGACCGGGGTAAAAAAGGCCGACATTATCGGGAAGGGAGAATACCAGTATGCAATTCCTTTTTTTGGGAGACCACGTCCCATCCTTATCGATCTCGTCCATAGAGATCATCCCGATCTCGAAGCAGGTTATTTTTACTTTAAACGGGACGAAAGAACCATTCATGCAGAACTATCCATTCCGAGTCTTAACGGGAAGAAGGGCGTGTATCTCTGGCTCACGGCAGGACCGCTTTATGATCTGAGCGGGAACCTTACCGGCGCTATAGAATCGATCCGGGATATGTCTGACGTTCAGAAAATCCGCCATGACCTGTCGATATTCCGCAGGATGAACCAGGATTTTGCCGACCTGATGCCGGTGATGGTCTATGAAATGGACCTTAAGGGCACCCTGACGTTTACCAATTCACGTGCGTTAGAGTTGTTTGGTGTCACGTGGGACGATTTTAACAAAAAAATAAATATTTTTGACTATATTTCAACGGAGGACCGGGAACGGGCTGCATCAGATATACGCGGGTCTGTTAAAGGCACAAAAAGCACTGGTCGGGAATACCGGCTCATGCGAAAAGACAAAACAACATTTCCCGGCCTTATCTATGGTTCACCGGTCATCGATCCTGATACCGGGAAATATACCGGAGTACGCGGGATCATTATCGATATGACCGAAAAAAAAGAGATCGCCCGTACCCTGCACGAAGCACGGGAACGACTGGATCTTGCACTTGTATCCGGAAAAACCGGAGTATGGGATCTCGATCTTTCCACCTCAAAGATTATCGCGATCGGGGAATGGTTTCTTCAAACGCTTGGGTATGATGCAGAAAAGGAAAATTTTACGCTGGATACATTGTTGCCGCTCATTCATCCGGATGATATTACCCGGCTCAAGGCTGCGTTTTATGACCGGGTAATCAACGGTCAGCCATTTTTTGAATATGAGCTCCGCATGCTCTGCCGCAATCAAACCTGGAAACAGCTTTTTATCCGTGGCAAAGTGATCGAATGGGATTCTGACGGACAGCCTGCCCACATCACCGGGACAGTAAACGATATCAGCAGTACCGGCAATTCCTGAAAATTTTTGTTTTTTTAGCGCTGGTACTTGCTCTCTGTTTAAAACTGCAAGAACGGATTAGAAAATCCAGATTCCCGCTGATACGTTGTCCTGATGAGAAAAGATTTCTTTTTACCTGCGAAAAGATGTCCCTGTATGACCGAAAACAATGGACTGCTCTACAATCTGGCATTATTCAAGCAGCGGTATACCCGGGGGACATCGTGGACCCAGATCCTCATTAACTTCGGCATCATCACGGCAAATGCCAAGCTGTTCCAGGACTTCTTTTATTACCAGCTGGGCCTGACCCTGCCTATGGTTATTGCACTGGCGATTCCCTGCTATATTGTCGTCTGTTATATCATCGGGCGCTATGATGAGAAGATCGGGTTCTGGCAGATTGAGAACAATCTCAGTTACCGGTTCACTCCCTATTCCGAGGAGATGCGCCAGGCCATTAAAGAGATCAAAAATAAACTTGAAAAAATTGAGTAAACTGAGTAGTTACAAGTAAAAACAAAAAATGAGTATTTTTTTATCCTGTTTTAGGATCTTAAAGGATGCCTTTTTTTAGATCGCAAGACGTATGAGAACCTAACGGTTTCTTTCAAAGGGTCTTTTCTATGAACCTTCCATCTCTGCCCCGGATTATGCTTACCCTCCGGGCGAAGATTCTCATCCTGTTTCTGGTGCTTTCCCTTGTCGCTCTTGCAATAACCGGATATTTTGCGTTTGCCGCAATTGCTGACATCGGGTCTTATGCACAGGGAAGCAGCCAGGCACTTGGGGAAGGCGTGAGAAATGACAGTTCTTCTGCCCTGCTTTCGCTTGGCGAAGAATATCTTGTCCGCACGACTGCCGACAAGGCAAATCTCACGGATGTAATTTTTAAGGATACCGAAACTGAAATGGGAATTCTTGCAGCCCAGGCGTCACAGTTTCAGCGCAACGCCCCGCTCGTTTCCCAAATCCCGGTCTACACAAACAACAGCCGGCCAATTGACCCCCTGTCCGGGGCTGTGCTCATAATTGCACCCGGGGCAACAGTTATTCCCGGTTCAGAAGAGTCACGAAGGCTTACCGGTCTTGCCGATGATCTTCTGGCGGTGTATAATTCAGATGAGGATTTGAAAAGTGTTTATATCGCCACCGATTCCGGTATGATACTCATGTACCCGGGAAAAGGCACCCTTCCTCCTGATTATGATCCCCGGAACCGCTCGTGGTATACCCACGCGGTCGTTTTGGACGGACTGCCCTGGTGGACGGATGCGCCATATATTGATGCGGACAACAACGGCCTTGTCATGACCTGTTCGCGGTCAGTAACTAGCCCGGTATACGGCCACTGGGTGATCGGGTCCGATGTTTCTACGGGTACGATTAATGACGAGATTATCGGGAATACGTTTGGCGGGAAAGGATATGCGGTCCTGTTAAGCGGGAACGGGGATGTTATCAGCCGTCCCAATTTGTCAGCAGGGGAGCTACGATGGAACGAGCAGTTCAGCCCGGAGAATGCATTTTCCGGCAGTAAACCCGATCTTGCTCTTGTCGCAAAAAATATGACCGCTGGTATGACCGGCCTTGGAAAAGTCTCGTTCAATGGTGTGGAGACCTACGTTGCCTACGCGCCGGTGAGCTCGATGAAGTGGAGCCTTGCGCTCTCTCTCCCGACAAGCCAGATCACAGGGCCGGTGGATCAATTTTCCGGAAAAATTGAGGGAGCAACGCAGGATACCGGGAAACATATCACCGACCAGACCACCCGTTTGAGTACGGTTTTTAGTCTCCTTTTCCTTGCGATACTATTGTTTGTTCTCCTTGTGTCGGTGAGTCTCAGCCGCGTGATCAGCCGTCCGGTTGAGACCTTAAAAGAAGGGGCGACCGCTCTTGGTGAGGGAAACCTTGACTTCCGGGTGACGATCCGGTCCGGGGATGAGTTTGAGGATCTTGGCCGTTCGTTTAATTCGATGGCTGAAGCGCTTAAGGTAAATATTGCAAACCTGGAAAAGACTACTGCGGAAAAAGAACGGTATGCCCGGGAAATGGAGATCGCCAAAAACATTCAGAGCAGTTTTTTACCGGAAAAAATGCCGGAGATTCCCGGTTTTGATATCAGTGCAGTGATGATCCCTGCAATGGAAGTCGGCGGTGACTTTTATGATGCAGTCCCGCTTCCCGATGGGCGGTGGGCGTTTGTGATCGCTGATGTATCCGGGAAGGGTGCAAGTGCCGCACTTTTCATGGCAATGTCGCGGACGCTCATTCGCGTGAACCTTGAAGGGACGATGGATACTGTCCGTGCATTTGATACGGCAAACAGCATGATCGCCCGAAATGCGCCATCCGGCATGTTTGTGACGGTATTTTCTGCGGTCCTTGACCCGGCCGGTCTGGCGCTTTCCTGCACAAATGCCGGCCACAATCCCCCGATTATCATCCGGGCGGATAGCGGCAGAGCGGAATTTTTGGTTATGCACGGGGTTGCAATGGGCGTTCTTCCGGAACAGAAAAGTGCGCACGAGATCGTGCAGTTAAAGCCCGGCGATCTTGTCATCCTGTATACTGACGGAGTGACCGAAGCATTTGATCCCGGGTATGCAGCGTTTGGGGAGGAACGCCTGGTCTGTGTTGCAAAAGAGTGCCGTGATCTACCCGCCGCACAGATCCGTGACCGGATCATATTGGCGGTCCGGGATTTTACCGGCGCTGCTCCCCAATCAGACGACATCACTCTTGTAGTCATCCGGGTAATGCCGGGGAACTGAACCCGGCCCTCTTTTTATTACGGTGACAATGTAGCGCCCGGATATTTCGGCTTGTCATCACGCGTTTGTATTGTAACGCCGGGGGAAAGGCACAGGCTGTAAGAGAAAACCGGATAATCTTTAGAAAGTAGTTTTTAGTAAAGAGAAAAAGTAAGTCCAAAAATAACGGGAGTCGAATATATGCCATCAGGGCTTATCCGGTTCCGGGTTACTTTATTTTTTAGATATTACTCTTCATCTTCAGGTTCAGGAGATTCGGTTTTTGGTATCGTTGCCGGAGTAGTCCAGACCTTCCAGCAGAAGAATGCAATTGATCCGAAAATAAATACAGCGAGCAGGATTGCACTCAGGATATTCTCTGCAACATCCATCCCGAGAGGGATATTCATGCCCATAAGCTGGTTGATGCTGCCGATAACCATTGCTGCAATCAGGAACAGGATAAACCCGATAATGAGTCCAAGAAACACTGCGGATGCGAGCCGTAAGAGGCCGGGAGTTGATTTTTCATTCATGGAAAATCATGGTAAACCTGTCGATATAAACTCTTTTCCCGGATAAGCGGTTAACCGGCGTGGATCTTTAAAACTGGATACTTGTTAATTGTTAAAAAGGGCTCAAGTTTATATTACAGAATGTTTAAAATTCTTTACAAAGTGGCGCAATGAAGAAAAACATCTTCTATCTGATTATCGGTTTTATCTCGATTGCCCTTCTTGCGATATTCTGGTATTCTATTGAATACATCCAGACGGTCCTTCCCGTTGTCGCGTTTATTATCGGGGTTGTGATTATTTACGCAGCGTATCGCAGGGTGGATGATTTTATCGAGGATGAACGGAGTGCAAGGATTACCGAGAAGGCGGCC
>DAOQAA010000065.1:0-7538 GCA_035353675.1 Methanoregula sp.
CGTTGACCTCGTTTCCTATTTAAAACCCACACTGATCAGCGAAGAGCCTGATTTTAACACTTCAAGATTGTGGATTAGAGTCTCAATGGTACCCGACCGCACCTTTTGAGGGGTGTGGGGTATAAGAGTCCCCCCCCGGTAGGCTTCCCCGGTGTAACATGTTCTGTGCGGATCCGGTTGTCTGGGAACAGGTACTGATTTTTTGCATGAAAAACGGACACCTGAAAAAACCAACGTCGGGCTGCCTATGCCATATCACTGTTTTTATGAGTGAGGAACTCCTACACAGTACAACCGGATACGGGTGTGAATCATCGATGTGCGTTGCAGTGCCTGCTGAAGTGCTGGAGATCAAGGAGGGGAATGTCGGGGTTGTGGACTACGGCGACCTCAAACAGGAAGTCCGGCTCGATCTTGTCGATGTGAAGGTTGGCGAGTTCGTGCTCGTGCATGTGGGTTTTGCGATCCAGCGCCTCTCCCGCGAGGAGGGTCTTGAGACCCGGGAGATCTTCAAGCAGGTCTACGCCGCTCTGGAGGAGTGATGCACGAATACAGTATCGCCTACGACCTGTATGCGACCGCAAAAAAAGCAGCAGTTGACCACCATGCCACCCGGGTCAAAAAGATCAGCGTCGATGTAGGAAAGATGGCGATGGTGAATCCCGAACAGGTGATCTTTTTGTTTGATACGATCAAAGAGGAGGACCCGCTCTTTAAGACGGCCGTGCTTGCCTGCGCCGAGGTGGAACCCGAGACGAAATGCCCCTGCGGGTATGCGGGAAACGAGATCTATGTCTGTCCCCGCTGCGGTGCACTGCCGGAAGTGGTAAAGGGCCGGGAAATTGTCGTAACCAATGTCGAGATTGAGGTGGCAGACTAATCATGAAAGTCAACATGATGCACGGCGCCGGGGGCGAAGTGATGGGCGAACTTTTGCAGACGCTCACGAAATTTACCCACAACAATGCCGGCGGGATCGGCCTTGAAGCGATGGATGACGGGGCAGTAATCCCCATCAACGGCACCAACATTGTCTTTACCACTGATTCCCACGTGGTGCGTCCGATCTTTTTCCCGGGCGGGGATATCGGCCGGATTGCCGTGAGCGGTACGATAAACGATCTTACCATGATGGGCGGCCGGCCCGTGGCGCTCTCGTGCGGGATGATCCTCGAAGAGGGTTTCGATGTCGCCGATCTCGAAAAAATAGTCCACTCGATGGACGAGGCGCTCGGGGAGGCGGGGGCGTCCCTTGTTACGGGGGATACCAAGGTCGTCGAGAAAGGGGCGCTTGACGGGATCGCGATCAATACTGCCGGGATCGGCGTTGCAAAGACCATCGTGCGGGATAACGGCCTTGTTCCCGGTGACGTTATCATCGTCTCGGGAACTCTTGGCGATCATGGCATCGCGATCATGGCCCACCGCGAGGGATTCGATCTCGGCGAGCAGATCCTGTCCGATGTCGCTCCTCTCTGGGGAATGATGGAGCCTGTCCTCGACGCGGGAACCATTCACGCGATGAAGGATCCGACCCGGGGCGGGTTTGCAAACGCGATAAACGAGATGGCCAGAAAAAGCGGCGTCCAGGTCAGGATTGAGGAGGAACGTATCCCGGTCCGCAGGAACGTGAAGAGTGCAGCCGGGATGCTCGGTATCGACCCGCTCGAAGTGGCAAATGAGGGCAAAGTTGTGATGGGCGTGCCGGCCGCAGATGCAGACGCGATCCTTGCGGCGCTTCGCTCGCATAAATACGGTAAGGATGCAGCAATTGTCGGAAAAGTTGTCAAAGGATCCCATGTGATCATGGAAACGGCAATTGGCGGAGAACGGTTTATCGAGCCTCCCATGGGCGACCCGGTGCCCCGGGTGTGCTAAATTTGTTGAGTATTTCGGGGAAAAACAGGTTTTCCCGAATTGATCCTTATTTCGTCGAATAGGAAGAATCGGTTACCCCGACCTCCCCTTTTGAGAACCGTACGCGCGACTTTCACCGCACACGACTCAAGCACTTCCCAACCCGAAATCGGGCAGCAACAAAAAGATGCTATTAATTAGCTTCGGCGAGCAGGAATCTTTCGTACGACGCTGTCGTTTGATGAAATATTCCCTGGCACTTTGGGAGCTCCAAACTGCTGGTAAACTCTATTTAGCGAATGGGGTTGTGCTAAAAAATGAGCGTTAACTATTGCAAAGTGGCGAAGTTGGGATAGATCTTCCGGTTTTATCTCGCTCTGTTCCGGTAATGGCTATTACGGGTTTTTAAAATTAGAGAACTACAGACTATCGGGATCTCATAAAACAGGTTAATATAATGGAGATTGTACCGTAATGATGCGTGAGGATCCGGGACCCTCAAAAACAAGGGTATAATTCCAACAAAGTGCAAGAGGTTAGTCCTTTCTGGTTAAGGCCGAGAAGATATCCGGCCCGAGAATTTCCTGCATCTCACCGGTATAATTTTTCTGCATGAGAGCAAGCAGTTGTTTGCTCCCTCTTGCCGTTGTCATGATGCCCACCCTTTCTGCACGGGTGATCAGGTCCTGTTCCTCCATCTGGGCAAAGTACGGCAGGATGTAGTAATGGGGGACGTCAAGGAATTCCGCCAGCCTCCGGGTTGTGGGAAATCGGATCCGAACTGAATTCTCCGTGAACGTAAGGGATATCGATCGCTCCATCATCTGGATGCGGATGGCCGCGTCAAAAAGACTATCGATTGAAAGGGCTGCCATAATTATCCTCAACCGGATAATACATCCTCCAAGGTATTGAGACTTGGCAAATACGAAAAAAGAAAAAAATTATTTCTTCTTCTTGTGTTCTTCGTCAACGGGTTTCATGAACACGATATCGGCTTTGACATCCTTTGCGATTTGCTCAAGCTCAAACTTGCGGAAATGTGTAGCCTCGATCTGAATTTCTCCCCCGGTAATTGCAACAATGCGGTACTTGGGTGACTCAACACCCTCGCCGACTTTCTGGCGCTCACGTGCATATATTTTCATGGCATCCCTCCAGCCGATCACCAGCCTCGCGCTTGTATCGGCCCTGATATACCAATTGGTTTAAATGGTTTTATACCTTTCTACTATGGTATAGGAATTGAGTACCTCATTATGAAAAAACGCTTTGAGCTCACGAGCGGATTACAGGGAGAGACTCTGATCCGAAAAGGATTGAAAACCAAACGGCCGGTAGCAGGCCAGATTCGCATTGCTCCCGATATCAATATTGTCAAGATCGGGGGACACGGGGCAATCGATTATGGGCGTAAGGTCATGTACCCGCTCTGCGAGGAGATCGGGACCCTCTCAAAGAAACACCAGATTCTCGTGGTCACCGGGGGCGGAGGCAGGGTGCGCCATATCATGGATATCGGCATCGACCTTGGCATGCCAACAGGTGTCCTTGCGGAGTTGTCCTCAAAGATCTCCGAGCAGAACGCGATCATGGTCTCGATCCTGCTCGCGAAATATAATGGGACACGGATAAAAGCCGGCGATCTTCTCGAACTTCCGATGCTCCTGAAACTGGGGATCCTACCGGTTACGCACGGTACTCCCCCGTACGGATTGTATGAGCACCCGGCCCGGAATGAGATGATTCCCCCTCACCGTACAGACACCGGTGCTTTTTTAATCGCAGAAGTCCTCGGGGCAAAAAATTGTATCATCGGGAAGAACGTAGACGGTCTATATACTGAAGACCCGAGGAAAAACCCGGATGCGGAACTGATCCGGGACATCACCGTAGAGGATCTGATTCGCATGAATTTCGATGACATGGTCATCGAGCCCATGGTGATCAAACTTCTCAAAGAAGCAGTCAATATCCAGGAAGTTCGCATCATCAACTGCCACAAGAGAGGCAACATCGAGAAAGCGATTAACGGGAAGAATGCAGGCACAATTATACGGGCAGAATAACAAAAAAACGCTTCCTTGGCGGGTCATGAACCCTGTGACAGCGCAACAGATTGTTGGGATTATTGCCGGGAGGGAAGTATGAGAGGATCACCCCGGATTTATTTTTTTTGCGACCAGAATCCAATTGATGGATTGATCACCTGAAACCTCCCATAGAGGTCATCGATACAGGCAAACGGTCAAGGAGCCCCGTTTACTGTTCCTCAATCACATGAATAGCCGTTGCCTTGAATGACACCCAGCATTTCACGCCCCGGGCCAACCCGAGATCTTCTGATGACTGGATGGTTACAAGAGCAGTAAGGTCAATACCACAATCAACAATCACATCGACAAACGGCCCTGATGGTATCATCTTTTTTATTATACCACTGAATACATTCCGGGCACTGGTTTTCACGCTCTGCTCCATGTGGAGTGTCACATCTTCTGGCCGGAACAGGAGAGTGACTTTTGTTTGTGGATGAAAAGGAGTCACTGCCGCAATATGTATTCCGGCAACGTCAACGATCGCTTCACCGCCATGGTTTTCTGTGATGACACCCGAATACATATTTTTGACGCCGACAAACCGGGCAATATTGGTTGTCGTGGGCTGGTGGAATATCTCTTTTGTCGTACCCACCTGGGGCAGAGCACCGTCCATGATGACACCGATTCGATCGGCGAGGTGCTGTCCCTGGATCATGTCATGCGTGCTAATGACGACTGTCATTTCCTTCTCGCGGTTCAGCCGGATAATGATATCGTCGATACGTTCTGCGGATATCGGATCGAGATTTGTGGTTGGCTCATCGAGAAAGAGAATCTCCGGATCGATTACCACAGCCCGGGCAAGCGCCATTCGCTGGGCTTCCCCTCCCGAAAGCGTACGTGCGGATCGTTTACCGTAACCAGCGAGCCCCACAGCATCAAGAGCTTCGGTCACGGCTCGGGAAATTTCGGACTTTACCTTCTTGCGGTATTCCATGCCGATTGCAATATTATCAAAGACCGACCGGCTAAAGATAACCGGTTTCTGAGAAAGGAGTGCCATCCGCCGCCGGAGGAGGAACTTCGCATCAGGGACAAGGGCATCGGTCCCAAGAATCGTAAGCCTGCCGCCAGTCGGCTGTTCAATAAGATCGAGAAGGCGCAGGAGCGTACTCTTACCAGAACCGCTCGGGCCGATAATTCCAAAGATCTCCCCCGATCGAATCGAAAAAGATACGTCCCGGATCACATCCCGCTCATCATACTTCTTTAGGAGGGCATGTGTCTCTATTGCGCTTGTACTCATGGTATCCTGTGCACCTTTTTATGAATTCCACGAATTTTTCCAGAGGGATCCTGACTGGATCATGTTCAGGCCAACGTTCACAACGATTGCCACACCAAGGAGGATCAATCCAAGTGCAATCGCCAACGGAAAATCACCCTGCGAGGTCTCAAGGGAGATGGCGGTTGTCAGAACCCGTGTTCCCGAGAGGATGTCACCGGGAAATGCGCGGATATTTCCCCCGATGATCATGGCAGCTCCGACTTCGGAGATGGCACGACCGAACCCCAGGATGACCGCTGCAAGGATTGCAAACCGGGCTTCCTGGATAAGGGTAACAATAGCCTGAAATTTTGTTGCCCCGAGGGATATTATGGAATGCCGCATATCCTTGTCAATCCCGCTTAAAGCACTGATGGTCAGACCGATAATAAGTGGTGTGACCAAGATCATCTGGGCAAGGATCATCCCCTGAGGTGTAAAAAGAAAATCGAGAAAACCAAGCGGCCCCTGGTGTGAGAGGAACAGGAACAACAGAAGGCCTGCAAGAACGGTCGGAAGGGCATACAAGGTCTGAATAATATTGATCACAAGCCGTTTTCCAAAAAAATCATGAGCGTAGATGTAAGCCCCGGCAGGAACGGAGATAATGGCAGATAAAAATGTGGAGGTTAGCGAGACGATGAGGGTAAGAACCGTTATCGTGACCACTTCGGGATTTAAGGATACGATAAGTTGGATTGCCTGAACAAACCCGTCTATAATCTCGTAAACCATAATGACTAACCTATCATTTAACCACGTTCATCAATATATGTGATGTTCTTTGTATCAATTGTTACATGAGAGGCTGTTGCCTAATTCAAAGTTTTTCAGGGAAGAGGTTGTTGCACAACTCCCCCGGCCCCCAATTAAAATAAATCGAATGTACTTTGCCGGGATAAGAACAACCACTCGCTGATGTATCATACAACGGGACGCGACCTTGAACAAGAATGTCTCCTGCCGTTTAACATTAAGAAATGGTTACCGGAAGATGATTTCAGTCAGATAATAATCGATATAGTATCCCTTCTCGATCTGATCGAGATCTATTCAGCCCATCGGGAAGATGGACAGGGCGCAGCATTTTATTACCCGGAAATCATGACCGTAATAGCACAATATTCCTATGTTCGGGGCGCACGTTCGAGCCGTGAGATATTTCGTTCCCGGGATCTTTCATTAACCCAAATTACTATTTTTGTTAGTCGGGCAACAGCCTCTTTAGTCGTGATTTTTTTAATCATACAATATCCGCGTAGTACTGCTCCATCCTTCGGAAATATAACATTCCGGAAACAAGGAGCACAATAACCATGCCAACAGAAACGAGCACCATTGCGCTGGGAGCACCGATACCTAAAAGCGCCCAACGGAACCCTTTGATCACACCCGCCATTGGGTTAAGACCGTACCAGACACGCAATGATTCCGGCACGAGGCTTGAAGCATATACGACCGGCGAGGCAAACAGCAAGATCTGAATCTTGAAGGGGACTGTGTACTGGAAATCGCGGTACTTGACGTTGAGTGCCGAGAGCCAGAGTCCAACACCAAGGGCCGTTGCAAGCGCGAGCAGGAGACCCACCGGTAAAAAGACAATATTTACTGTCGGCATAAACCCGTAGTAGATCATTATCGCAATCAGGATGATAAAGGAAACCGCAAAATCCACGAGCGGCGAGATGATGCTTGATAGCGGCATTATCAGACGTGGGAAGTACACCTTGGTCATGATGTTCGCGTTCGTGACCATACTTGTCGTGGACCGCGTCAGTCCTTCGGCAAAGAGCGTCCACGGGAGCAGGGCCGCCCGCACAAAAAGAGGATACAGGACGCCATCGGACGGAATCTTTGCGAACTCCAAAAAAAAGACCGTAAAGATAAACATGGTCAAAAGCGGCTGGAGAAACGCCCACGCAATCCCAAGGCAGGTCTGCTTTTACCGGAGTTTGATGTCGCGCAAGGTAAACGAGGTGACCAGTTCCCGGTACGCCCAGAGATCATGCAGGTCAACCGTCACCCATTTCCGGGGCGGACGGATGACGAGAGTCGGGATGACGGATTCCTGAAACGGGTCTGATCTCGGTTATAAGAAGTTCACATGAATTTTGTTTTTACATTACTTATAGTCTCAGTACTTCTCTAAATTATCCTCAATAAACATTGAATGATCATCCCCTCCAAGGCAAGCATCCCGGCCTCCAGAACCTGTCAACTCACAGGTCCAGTACTTCTCTAAATTTTTCTTTACACTCATCAGAATTTTTTAATAGGACTTGCCGAATCGATTCCCGGTCCATTGGGGGTAC
>DAOQAA010000066.1:0-7200 GCA_035353675.1 Methanoregula sp.
CCGGGCTGGTCCTGGCCCGGGTTGTGGACCCTGCGACAGCTCAGCAGATTGTCGGACTGATTACGGGGATGGGAATATAATCCTTATTTTTCCCGTCGATAACCCTCAAAAAGAGGGGTAAATCCCCTCAGGGAAAATAAGCCCTATACGGGCTCCTTTTCCTCCTCCTGTGCCCGGGCCAATACTGGAAAACCTCGTAAAACTGCCCTTTTTCTTTCCGATGGAGAATATGCCCTATAATTGCTCCGTTTGGCAAAATACGGCAGAATTGCATGTCATTAAACGGCTACCGGAGCCCTTTCCACGGGCCCTTTTTTTCAGCGTGTTTTAGTCTATCCGGACCTGAGATCGGCTGCCGGAACGCGATTATGAAGGTCTTTTTCTCCGACGGAGGTTTCAAAAACAGGGATTTTGGGGATATTCAGATATATTCTCTCATTTTCTTAACGAGGGCAAGACGCTCAGTTGCCTCGTCTTTTTTTGCTTTTTCAATGGCAGCAATAATTTGTTTGATCGGAACAGCGAGTGAATAGATTTTCTGCGGTCGTCCTTTCTGCTGGGACGGAGCCTCGCCAGTCTTGATCCAGCCTTGCCCGGACAGATATTTGATTGCTATGCTTACTTCAGGCTGGCGCAGGTCCGTCCCGCGTTCGAGGTCCCGTGAAGTTGCTGTCGGGGTATTTGCAAGGAATACCAGCATTTGTGCAACGGTCTTCTTTGTGCCGATCTCGATGAGGAGATTTACAAATTCCTCCTCTTTATCGGTGAAAAGCTGAATGGTTTGTTCTTTCATCGGTCACCCGTTTCCGGATTGCTTCAATTTGCTTTTTATTATAACATTAAAGCCATTCTGGTCGAATAAGGAAAAATTGACAGCGAAGGATTCGTCCCACAATCTGTGGGACAATTGGAGCCCTCTTTTGTAGTCGCATCGTTTTTCAAGCACTTCACTTTCAAGACCGGACAAAAGTCAGACAATGTCTGGACAATTCTCCCGGCAGTGTCGAGACACTTGTCTACTCACTGCGTAGACAATTCAGGGGCTGACGTAAATGACCTCGGACTAAAGGGGCCGGATAGGGGCCTAAAGGGCCTCGCCGGTATCTGGACAAACGAGACATAAACGGGACATTTATGGGACAAATGAGACATGGAATTTTAAAACAAAAGGGCCAGATAAGGGCCAAAAGCGCCAGCCTTCCGCCGGAGGAGAAGGGCCTGACACGCCCGTGTGATTGACTCAATGCACGCAATTTACGCGCAATACGCGCAATGTAAAGAAATGGAGAACCGGTCGCAGAGCGGTGTGAACACGGCATAGTTATGGAAGCACATGTCGCGGTGGCGAAAACCGGAACCTCACAGAAGGCCCTTCAGCTTCTTTCGGAAGGACTCTCTTTTATCATTCGTCAGCCGGTCAATGACATCGAGGAGATCAGCATCGAACGATTCTGCTGCTTTGATGAGGTCAACAACCTCATCTCGGACCGGGGCAGACGTGACATAATATTGTTTATCGATCCGCTCGGTCTTTGCCGATTCAATCGCGGAGCTGTCGATGCCAAAGACATCTTCGAGCAGGATGATTGCCGCCGTATGATTCTCGCATTTGATGCCCGTTGCGAAGAAGAGTGCCAGGACGGAATAATACATGCTGTAGTAGGCCATCGACACGGATTCCTCGAACCGGTCGTTGTCCAACAGAAGCCGTGCAGAAGCAAGGAAACTCTCCGACTTCCGGATGTAGGCCGTTTTGATCTCGTCGCTGGGGGCGACCAGCTGGAGCGCCTTGTCTTTATGCAGTTTTTTCAAAAAACCCTGTTTTGTCAAAATACACCTCCACTCCCTTGATGATGATGTGATCTTTGATGATCTCCCGGATGAGCAGGTTCTTGGTATCGAATTCCCCGATCTTCACACTCAGCGATGAATTCCGCTGTTCGAGCTGTTTCTTCAGGGTGGTATTCAGTGTTTCGATGAAGAGGTCGATATCGCTGTCTTTTTTCGCGAGCCCTTTTGCATAGCTCCCGTATAACAGGGCGAGCGGGATCTCCGGCATGTCCTGAACGGCCCGGAGGATGCCCCGCAGGACCGGGTATCTGCTCACGGCCATCGACTGCTTATACATCTCGGCGGTTATTGCAGCGTTTCTTCCTTCGATGCTTTTTTTCAGGGTATAAACTTTATTTTTCCCCACCATCCGGAAATCCACGATATTGTCTTCGCTAAGATCGCGGAGTTTTCGCAGGACCGTGGCGTGGTTGCTGGCGAGCCGCTCGGCAATAGCCCGGGTATGGAGATCCTCCTTGAGAAGAAGCGCCACGATCTCATTGGTCAGATTTTGTTCCACATGGTTCATTTTTGAACCAATCGAATATAATCATTCCGGTCAGGCCGCTCCTGAGCACTATGTCGGGAATCCACCGTTATACCGGATAGCATCATGTCGGGATTATGTCGGGATTCGTGGAATGTCCGGAGCCGGTCGCGGAACAGGGTTTTGCAGGGCGCAGTCTTACGACGCGGATGGTGATATGCGACTGGTGGCCGGACCTGATGTGTGCCCCTCTATCGATGATCACGATAAACCCGCAGAGAAACGCCATGATCCTTTCGGTACGACAATCTCGAACCTCGCTCCCTTGCCAGGTTCACCGGTTTCCGTGATGGTGATACCGGTTATCGCGAGAATCTCACGGGAAAGGAAGAGCCCAAGGCCGGTATGGTGCCCGAACCCGCGCTCGAATAACTGCGTCTTATCACGAGCGGAAATGCCCTGGCCATCATCCTCAACATTCATTATCAGGCCAGTGTCCTGTTCGCGGGAGGACAGGGAAATCGTTGTCATCTTCGTACCCCCGTACCGCAGCGCATTGTCGATGAGATTGTAGAATACCTTTTCAAAAAGGGGATCGGCGAAGATTTCCAGGTTCCCGCATGCGTTTTCAATATGGAGATCCCGCATCGGAAGAGCTGCCATTGCATTCTTCACACAAATCCCAACGTTCTGCCAGACCGGCTCTCGGACGCCAAGATCCTCGTATTCTTTGGTAAAGGCGATCTGGCGCTCGATTGCGCTTACCGCCCGCTCTTCCTTGATCAGGTATTCTGAGAGTTGCGGGGGATTGTCCAGCGTGTCTTTTGAGAGATGAAGATATGCCTTTAGGGAGAAGAGCTGATTGATGATGTCATGCCGTGTGATACTGGAAAGTAAGTTGAGTTTTTTATTGGTCTGTTTCAGCGCATCTTCGGCAATTTTCTGATCGGTGATATCCTGGATGATAGAATGAAGAAGCGGGTGATCGCCAAGCATAACTGGAGCGCTGAAGATCTGAACATCGCGGATCTCGCCATCTTTTTTTCTATGGCGGAACTGGAAAACCGCACCCTGGCTGCCGGCAGCATCGGCCATGTCTTTTTGGATTCGGGCCGGATCGGCAGTATTGATCCGGGTAATCAATAATTCTCGCAATTCTTCCCGGCTGTAGCCATAGTAACGACTGGCCGCTTCATTCGCATCAATAATCATACCGGTCTTAGGATCAAGGATAAGCATGACGGCATTGTTGAGCTCGAAGAGGTCCCGGTATCGTTTCTCGCTTTTCTGCAATTCAGCTTCTGCTTTTTTTCGTGTGGTGATATCCTCGAATACCGCGATGAAATACTCCTTTTCCGGAGAGAAGACCGATACTTTCAGCCACATGTTCAATGGTTTGAAATCGATTTCAAAGGTTTCTGGTTTTCCCGAGGAAGCAACGCGACCATACGTTTCGAAAAGTTCCGGGGTCAGTTCCTTAATATCGGGTATCGCATCAAGGACCCGCTTCCCGATGATATTTTTCAGGCCGGTCAGCCGTTCGAATGCCGGATTGACATTCAGGTAGATCCAGTCAACCGGTCTGCCATTGGCATCATAGAACATACGGCAGTATGCGAAACCTTCGAGCATATTTTCAAAAAGGTTCTGATATTTTCGTGTGCTTTCCTGAAGATCATCCTTGTCAGCGACCAGCCGTTCTGATAAATATGCGATAATTGCCGCGATTCCGATAAACACGAAAAACCTGTACCACGCACCGGTAACAACATCAGCCTGGCCGACATCGAAATAATAGACAAGCCCGAGATATGCAGCGGACAGGATGGATGCAAAGACGAATCCCCGGTACCGGTAATGGTATGCGAGGAGGATGATGGGGAAATAGTACAGGTGCATGAAGATGGTGGTAATGCCGTGAGCAAGGCAATAGACAGAAATGAGGAAGACCGCCGCGATGCTGCCAAGGATCAGAATCCTCCACGACAATTCGGACATTTTCAAATCCTTCATGCCAGATCTGAATATTCCTGCATCAGCTCCGGTGCTCATTTTAGTTCCTTTTCTGAGATTGTATTGTCTGTAACAATCCGATTGTTTTTCACGGGGTTATTGAGAACAAATATGAACGGGGGAGTGTTTATAGATGCCGTTTTTTTTTACATCTGTCAGGAATTATTGGAAACGGGACATGGAGACGCTCGGTCATGTTCGTCTCCACGGGCTCGCGCCCGTTCCGCTCACATCACCTCGCTGTTTTCTGGATTGTCCTGTTGATAGGATGGACGCCCCTGGCTTGTCGCGCTGCTCCGGCACCAGCGGCTGCACGGCCCCGCTCCTCGCATACCGCTGAAGCGGAATACTCGTCGCTGTTGATCCAGCATAATTCGGAGGGAAAAAAGAAGAGAATCGCTCTTAACTCAGATGAGCGGTTCCGGCTGCTGTTCTCCTAATGCAGGGAGCCGGGTCATCTTGAAGAGAACCGGATCGTCGGACTGCCGGATCTTCTCGAGGATCAGGTTTTTGCCGTTCCTGGTCATGGCAAAGATCGGGACGGCCACTCCAGCCTGCATCAGGGCCTTCTTCCCGGCGATCTCACGGATGGTACCGGAGGCACAGGATGTGACAAGATCCGCTGATGAGGCCAGCATTTCTGCCTCCGCACGGGTGAGCCCGGTCACATGGACGCCAAAGATCAGGACATCGGGATACCGCTCCCGGATCCGTTGTGCATCGGCCGGGAGGGCAACGGTAACCGCGATTTTTTTGTATCCTCGTGCATATGCTTCCGCAACTCCCGCAGTCTGATCGAGCGAGGCATTCTTCCTGTCGATCACGATCCCGCCGTTCTCCTCGATCCGTCTGATGACCTCAGAATAGGGCACGGTTTTGACAAGCCCGGACATCCTCCCCCCAATTCCCTGCACGAGCACGGGACTGGTGGCAATGAGGGTCCCGGCTCCATCCGAGGCGAGGACAACCGCATCGAGCAGGCCGGTGGCGAGACCAAAACTCAGGATCTCCGAAGCGCCGAACCCGACAAACGGCCGGGTATCCGTTACTTCACGCCGGGGAGTGCACATGCCCCAGGACCTGATCCGGTTTTCGATGTTCGCTTTCACGGATTCCTTGTCAAGGGTGGACAAAGGGTATGCCATCTTCTTTGTCAGCGGGCATGATGTAATTCGGGCTTCCCCGACCTCGATCACGGTACCATCCCGGATAACCACCCGGCACCTGCCGAGCGCTTCCAGGATGTGTTCATCGTTGTTTATGGTCATGGAAAATCGTATTTATCATGGATTATCTACTGACAATAGCTTATCGGATTCTGCAATACTGTCACCATAAATTGCCGGTCAATTCCGGTTCACGAATCAGGGAGGGAGCCGGATCGTTCATTCTGCAGCCGGTTGTCTGGACCTCTTTCAATTTTCTGACCGGGCATATTCGTCATGCAGGTATTTTGTTACGGCATGCTCGTAACCGTTGACGTGAATCATCAAATCGCAAAGTGTTTCAGGAAAACAACCTATGGTAAATTAATCAAAAGAGGTGTGTAAGAAATGCCAAAAGCAAACATTCCTGAAAAAGGAGCAATTGTTCAGAGAGACATGGAAACGTACCTGATTCACCCGCATATTCCCGGTGGCTTTGTCGAGCCGAAACTGCTCCGGAAGATCGCGGATGTGGCGGAGAAATACGGAGCAAAATACCTGAAGCTCACCGGTGCCCAGCGCATCGCGATCATCGGCTTACAGGAAAAGGACCTGGACAATGTCTGGGCAGAGTTCGAGGACCGGCAGAAGGCCATCGGCCTGAGCGTCCGGAGCATTCAGATCTGCCCCGGGACCCGGTCCTGCAAGAAGGCCAAGCAGGACAGCCCGGGCCTGGGATTCGCCCTTGACAAGGAGTTCTACGGCAAGCCGGCGCCGGCCAAGTTCAAGATGGGCATATCCGGCTGTGACAATTGTTGCAGTGACTCATGGATGAAAGATCTCGGATTCTTCGGTACTGATGCCGGATTCACGGCGGTTGCCGGGGGCAAAGGAGGAGGGACAGCAAAGATCGGACGGGAGATTGCGACCGGCCTGACCGAGGCACAGGCAATCGCGCTGGCCCGGAAGGTCATCGCGTTCTACCGGGAGAATGGCAAGGCCCCTGAACGGCTGGGCGGGACGATAGAAAGGGTTGGGTTCGACGCGTTTAAGAAGGCCGTGCTCTGAAGCGGGACCTGCCGGGGGCACGGGCAGACCTGTCTTAAATTTCGATACGAATAATCTGCACCGGGCAGAGATCCGCAGCATCCTGAGTACACGGTTCGAAGTCAGCAGGAGGCTGGCCCTCCCCAATCTTCCCATCCAGCCGGAATTTTTCGATAACCTGGCTGAACGTATCATCCGGGTTCTGCTCGAAGAACCCCGGGCAGGTATCCCAGCAGGACCCGCAGCTGATGCATGTTGAGCGATCGATAGTAACGATCACGATAACGACGCTGCCAGAAAGCCATCAGTGATGGCCACAACCACCTTTCTCTGCATGCTGCTCGCCATGACCTCCGCCGCCCTTAACGTTCATGTACAGATGATGTGAATACACGACCCAGCCGATGAACGCTTCGATGAACTCCCTGCCGGCAGCAACATCGTCTACGTCATATTTCTTCTTCTCCATAACATGATGGAAGCGGTGCGTCAGGTCCTCTTCAACGGTCTTCAGGATGAAACCGATCGTCTCCTTTGGGTCGCCGGTCTCAATGGCTTTCTCCGCTTTCGGAACAACCGGTCCTTCACTGAGCCCGGCGGGTTTCAGGCCGGTATAGGGCGCTCCTTCCCCGGCCCGGTGGAGCCGGATCGCGGTCTCGAAGAACCAGTCGTCCGCAA
>DAOQAA010000067.1:0-6952 GCA_035353675.1 Methanoregula sp.
CCATTTTCCCGCGATCGTATGCAAGAATCTCGGATAATGGCGTAATTTCCCCGGCCTGAAGACTGCTCCTGACAAGCAGGTTTGGTGCCGCCCGGTCTTCATCAATAACAAGGAGCGGGGCACCCTGCACAATGGCTTTCTGTATCTGGTGCGCCATCGTCATCGAACCGCTGCCGGTTCCAAACGCCGCTTTCACCGTCCCGTCTACCCCGGGTGGGAGCGAAGAAAAAAACATGCTTACGTCAACCCCGGCAAGGTCGCAGTTCATTGCCTCCGCGCTGCGCAAACCGTGAACCGTAACAATCCGCTCCCGGCCATCGCCGGCCGCATGATCGTCCATTCCTGATATTATACCTTCAAGAAACGTTGTCTTTCCCTGTGCATTCGAACCGGCAACTGCAAATATTTCCCGCTTTCTGATACCAAGGCCGGTTATAATTTCATTGCTCGCTTTGAGTTCAAGTTCAACCGGCGCAAGCTCCCGCGGGCAGGCAAACGGTACACTGACACCGGTCTTTGGGCCGGCAGTGCGAAAGAAACACCGGTACTGCGTACAATGCCGCGCCGGCTTTGCGCCGTCCCCGATAAATGAGACAAGACCAAGCCCGGGGAGGTCTTCCCTGAGCTGCTGCTGGTCAAGCGCATTAATCCATGCTGCCCGAAGCACCCGTACCGGAAGGGAAAACACGCATGCGGCGACAGCATCACAAAGTCGTGCAGCAGTTTCAGTAACCCGGGAAATTTCGTCTGCACAAAACGTCTGCGGGCAGGGGACTGCCCCACGGAGAAGAAGGTGAATGCCTGCTGCATCTGCAAAGTTACGATTGTCTGCATGCCAGAGATCGGCCGCAAGCGCAGCCGGGGATGATACAAGAGTATAGGGTTCGATGGCAGATGCATAGTGCTGCGGGAAACGGGTTTTGCGACCGGCAAGCGGACCCAGTGCTGGAACTGATTCCACCCGTTTTTTGATATATTCGATAATCAGGGCTACGGTACCTTCGGCTCCCTGTTTTACCCGGGCATTTTCGGAAAAAACCGGCCGGCGCACAACAACCGGCAGGGAAAACTGCAACGCATCGCCATCAAACGACCGGACTGCATATGCTGTAACGCCGGGTATTGCCTGTGCGGTATCAATCCCCCAACGGTCATCATCAGGAAGTGCAAGAATTCCTGACAGACAGGCAGCCGGCCCAACATCCGCCATAATACGGGATTATACGGTCTAGTGTAAAAATGCCAGTGTCACATCATGTAAAAATGAAACGTGGCTTCGGCAGGCATTGCCTGTAAACCAACCCTTAGCCCGGTTTTAGAATGCCCGCCATTCCTCCATATGGGCATTCTACCGGCAGATCCGGGCCGTTTTTCCGGGAAAAACCCGTCATTTTTCCGACCGATAAATCCCCCTTTATTTTACGGCAACAGCGGCAATCCTGGCCCATCCGGCATACCTGCATGACCAGTTGAACGTCAATTTTTTGGCGGTTAAAAGAAGGGCGCTGTTTTGCAGGTTCATTTCCTGATTACAATGGCCATTTTCAAAAATTATTGGATTATACAAGGAATTTCTATGAGCGTGGACATTGTTTCCACTGGAACCGCCCGTATTCAGGATACCGGAAACAATCTCTCCGTCGGAGAACCAATCATATGAGAACCTAAGTCCGGCACCAAAATCCCTTGTTACTAAACAGGGAGTAAATAACGAGGATCCAGACGAAGCGTGAATTTTTAGATCTCCCGTGTAAAATCCCCGGTCATGATACAGAGCTTTAAGAAAAGATCCACAGCAGGAATATCATTTATAAGGTAAATGCAGGATAGTATCGTGATGGAACCTGTCCGGACACTGCTTTTCAGTAAAGAAACCGTGACCGAAAAAGGCACGTTCACGCTCACACTTTACCGTGAGGATTTCTCCGCGCTTTATCCCGGAATGGAAAGATTTGTACTCACCGTAACCTTCGGAAACCAGACTCTTGACGTGTTCCGGACCAACACATACGAATATTCACCGCTTGTACCCCTTGCGGCAGAAACCGTTGCACAAAAAAAAGCAGACGAATGGGAACGCGAAATCAATACCACTCCGGACGAATTTCTCATAAACCATCATTTACCGGTCAGGATACAAAAGGAAAAACCGGCAACGGATCTCGTCATCATCCAGGGAAGCCCCCGGCCGGATGGGAACTGTGGCATCCTTGCATCATGGGCCACGGAAGCGGCGCATTCTGCCGGTAAAACTGCCCGGGTGATTTATCCACATGACCTTGACATCCATTGCTGTATCGGCTGCTACCAGTGTTACAACACCGGCACCTGCGTATTTGACGATGACATGACGGATATTATCGATGCAATACGCGGCGCATCGTTGCTCTTTGTCTGTTCCCCGGTCTACACAAACACCGTCCCGGGCGGGCTTAAGTTACTTATCGACCGGAGCCAGGCATACCATGCGGAGCGCATGCTTGCCGGGGGAAGAACGGGACAGAAAGGAATCGTTGTCTCGGTTGCCGGGCGCAGGGGCATGGACAATTTTACCTGCGTCACGCGGGTCATTTCCGCATTTCTTGAAAATCTCGGCATCAAACCAGCCGGGCAGATCCTGGTCGACCGCGCAGATGCGGTCCGGGATATCAGGACTCGGGAGGGGATAAAAGAACAAACAAAAGAACTGGTGCGCAGGAACCTGCCATAAATTCCGACAGGCCATATGCGGCAGGAAAAAAAATCCGGAGAGCTTCACAAAAAAAACATTCGAGGGCCTGACAGGTAAAATGCAAAGGAGGTTTTCATCAAAATAGCAGGGTTCATTGAACCCATAATACCACAAAAAAATACCGTAAACCTGCCGGTATAATGCCTGCCTGCAAGTGTTTATCCACCTGCCACTCCTATACATAGAGGCAACGAGATGACAAATGGCCGCCCAACAATACCTGCCTATTCCAAAAAATATCAAAGCGCTTGCCTGTGAAACCATCAACCGCCGCATCGGGCGACTGCCTTTTACAACAAACGGTATCGAAGTTACTGAAGATCTTATCGCTGTGACCCTTGAATGCCTGAATTCCGAAACAAAACGGACACTTCCTTTTCGGCCCGTTTCACAGAAAGACGGTCTTTTACCGGGGCTTGCTGATTGCCTTAGTGAGCGAATCGGTGGAGACCAGAATACCCCTGCATCAGTCATCGCGGATGTCCTGATTGACGCCGGGCTTGCCGAACCTGCCGAAACAGTAGATACGGCAACACACGTACAGGCAAAGGGAATCCGGCTGCTCTCTCCATGGACCTGGCATATTGCATCCGGAGATGTCCCGCCATGCGACACCGCAGGTTTTACCGGTAGCGAAACTGATGCATGGCTTGCAAAGTGCCCGATTTGCCGGACCGGTATCCTCAGCCAGGTTACCGGCAAACGACTGTTCGGCATTCCCCCGACAGATTACTTCCTTGACTGCTCACACTGTGGTGCAAAGTTTGTCCCTGAAAAAGACCGGTTCAGGCTGGTCTCAATCGCAAAAATTTCCGATCCGCGCTGGCGGCAGTACCTCAATTCATGTAAAAAACCGGATGAATGGGCGGCACTGGTGCATGACGAAAAACCGGTGCGGAAAACATCCCGCATCAGCACTTCCGGATACCGCGTAGCCCAGAAAAAAATCGTAATACCAGCTCAACAACCGGTAGTGGCTCCACGGCCGGCAAAACCGGCCCGGCAGGTTGAGGGGATCCCGGTTACATTTTCGACAATAAGAGACGGCAGCCTGACTGTTTCCGGAGCAGCAAAAACGTTCTATTTCAAGCCAGTCAGCCTCCGTTATTTACGCGGCGTCAAACACGATCTCTTCACCCAGTCACAACGCATCGTGCAGGAGGTCCTGGAAGCACCGGCATTTAGTGACATAAAACCACTTTTTACAAAAGAATGCCTGCGGTATCTCCCGTTGCGGCTCGGCCCGGTAACTGAAGAACTCCGGCAGAAAAATACCACCATTTACCGTCAGCTCCTGAACAAGTATGGCGATGAGGATTTTTGTTCATTTGAAATGCAGGATGAAACACTGGCAAAGAAAAAAGGAGTGCTTCTTGTGTATGTCCAGGGAAAACTCTGCCATATTGCCGCCTGCCATTCATCGTATGATGATCTCATCAACCACACGTTTGGAAATATTTCAGCCGATCAATGCTACATTGACGGCGATGAAATGGCATGCCGGATTAACTGTATTTCCGGTGCATTCCGTAACACGCCGGTCTTCTGGCTCCATGAATTATCTGATGATAAAATGATTGACGACGTGGTCTCTGACCTGCGCGGATGCTACTTTAAAGATCTTTCTGCATAGTCACAGGCCTGAAAAAAAAGAGTACTGATCAGAGAATTTTTCATATCATATGCAAACATAATAATTATCTACTCCGGTTAGGGGACAGAGGAGACATTGAATGAAAAAATGTCCGCATTGCGGGATGAATATCCGGGATAATGTTGAGGTCTGCGGGTACTGTGGGGGAGAAATACCTCAGCAGCCGGTACAATCCGGGGATAGCAGAAGCGCACGGGCATCGCAGCGGAACACTCCGCCCCGACCGGCACAGAAAATGGCGGCAGCTGCCCCCCCGACCGAAACACCGGAAGGCGAAGAGGGTGAAGAGGAAGAAGGCGGGCTTTCTGCAATTCTCCAGCCAGGCGAACAGGTGCTGATCGGTTCCCTCAATGTCTCGGTAAAAAAGTTTTTTTTCCATGCATACCTGACAAACAAACGCATTTTTTTAATCGATACACAGGAAAAGAAACTCAAGGTAACGGCAAAGGATATCCCGCGCGATACAATTACTGACAGTTCACTTGAATCTTCTGAAAATTCCGATCCGGTGCTCGTTCTTGCCGTAAAATCCGTTGATGACGAGGTCAAGACCATGAAACTGGTCTTTGCCCAGAACGGCACAGACCGTACCGGCGAGAGCGAAGACTGGATTGCGCTGCTCCACGAAGAACCGGAAGCAAAGAAACCCCGCCGTGCTGCACCACCACAAAAAGAGCCGGAGCCCACTCCTGAAGAGGAACCGGTTGAAGAACCGGAAGAGGAAGTTCCGGCCCGGCCGGTACGGCAGCAGCCGGTCCGGCACGAAGAACTGCGCCCGACAAGAAAACCGCTAAAAGAACTCGAACGCCAGCCTCCGGTTAAACGGCTGACACCCATCGTCCGTGAAGCAGAGCCTGAGCCCGAACCGGTACCCGAACCAGAACCGGAAATCCAGCCACCCCAGAGGAGGGTGCAGGTCCGGGCTGTTGTTGAGGAGCCGCATCCACCAACCCGCAGGATCCCGATAACCCGGGAAACACCCGCACCGGTGAAGACTGAATCGCAGATCGTCAGGAAACCGGAGGTCCACGCAGCGATGCGGACCGCGATGAAAAACCCGGTCCAGCCGGTCCGGCAGGTAGGAGTCCGTCCGGTCAGAAGTATTACCGCAGAACCCATACGCCGCCCTGTTCCGGAACATGAACCCGTACGGGAAATTGCCCCGGAGCCGGTACCGGCCGTCGCCAAAAAAGCAGTACCGGAAGAACCTGTCGATAATCCGCAGTTCTGCCACAACTGCGGAAAGAGACTTCCGGGAGAGGCAAACTTCTGCCCGGGCTGCGGCACACGGCTTGGTCGTGCCAAGACTGATCCGGGAGCGCGCCTGTCAAAGACCATTCCCCGTCCGGTCCCGCCATCGACAGCTGCAACAAACACGCAGCCGCACCTGCACAAAGTCCCAAGAATTGAAGAAGTCCGTGATGAGGATGAGGCAGAAGAGCACCTGCCGCCTAAGAAACCTCCGGTCAAAAAGGCGCCAAAAGGCAGTGATATGACCATCCTGCAAAAATTCCTGCGCCGGTGATGGCAAGCCTATTTTTTTATTTTTTATTTTCTTACAATTTTTTTGATTTTTATGATCCGGAAGAATAAAACCGTAGATTCCTGTATTACCTGATAAGAAATCGTTATATGAATGCCAGTCTCTTTTATTAGTAAGATCACGGAGTAACCGAGGAAATTTTAATGAAGCGAAATATTCAGATTGAAGCGTTAAATCAGATTCCCCTTGAAAAACAGCGGATTGAACTTGTTGAGCGCAAATGCCTCGGCCATCCCGACAGCATTGCAGATGGAATTGCAGAGTCAATATCACGGGCACTCTGTAAGGTATACCTTGATGAATTTGGCGTTGTCTTACACCACAACACCGACCAGGGCGAGGTTGTTGCCGGAGAATCGGCCCCGAAATTCGGCGGCGGAAGGATGATCCGGCCGATATACGTACTCATTGACGGCCGTGCGACAAAACAGTTCAACGGTATCACGGTTCCTACAGATACCGTCGCGGTAGAGGCTGCCCACGAGTACCTTCACAAAATCCTGCCCGAACTTAACCTTAACCGGGATGTCATGATTGACAGCCGGCTGGGGACCGGTTCGACTGATCTGCGGGATGTCTTCAAGCCCCGGCAGGGCAAAGTCCCGCGCTCGAACGATACCTCATTTGGTGTCGGGCATGCACCATTCTCCGATGTCGAAAATATCATCAGAAACTCATCGAATTATATCGACACAAAACTCCGCAAGAAATATCCCGCCATCGGACAGGATATCAAGATCATGGGCCTGCGGGACGGCAACACGATCACGCTCACCGTCGCATGCGCCATTGTGGACAAGTATTGTGCGGACATAAAAGAATACCAGGACTACATGACCCTCTTGACAGAAGAGATAGGCAAGGTCGCACGGAAGTCAACAAAGCGCAAGGTTGTCGTTAACGTCAACACTGCCGATGATATCAAGAAAGAGAGCGTGTTTTTAACAGTTACCGGGACTTCGGCTGAAATGGGCGACGACGGATCTGTCGGCCGTGGCAACCGGTGCAACGGGCTTATCACCCC
>DAOQAA010000068.1:0-6702 GCA_035353675.1 Methanoregula sp.
GTGGATCCTGCCTGACCGATCGTGATTTTGTTGTTGTTCATCTCATAACTGGCAAAGTAGTGATTGCATCCGGCAGATCCGCTGATTTTGTTATCTTCGCCGAATTCAAGAGTAAGCATGGTACTGTTTTGGGGCGGCACCAGTGTGCCGTTGAAAAGGTAACCTGTGAGGGTCCACTTTGTCCCGTCCACTGCCACACTGCCGGTTGTCGGTGCATTCCCGATACACCCCGCGACAACGATCATGGGTACAAGAATTAACATGCCCGCAAGGATGGATAGGAACGGGATCCTGCTGGACATTATTGGTTGTGACATACTGACATGATGAGCTGCACAGGATAATAAAAAGACCTTTGACTACCAAAAAATTCGTAATTAAGGTTGTTTTAAAAATCCATAATGATAATGAGGCCTAAATTTTTTTTCACTCTTTTATGGTTGTGATAAATGTCAGGTCCTCACGATTTTTTTTCACCGGTAAACCGGTACAATCCTTTTGGTATTGTAATCTCAAACAGAGCGCCTTTTCCCGGAATACCCGTCTCATCTATTGTCATGCCGGATATCAGGAGAAATTCCCGGACAAAGAATAACCCGAATTTACCTTCTCCTCCCACAACCCGATCAAAGATATGGGGTTTTTGTTCAACCGGGATGCCAATACCGTTATCTTGGCAGGTCAGTACCAGTCCCTCCGGGATTTCATGGCACCCGAAGGTGATACGGGTGAGTGTCTTCCCGTGTTGTATGGCATTTTGCATGAGATTGTAAAATATCCGGTTAATGAGTGGATCGGCGTAAATCTCAAGCCCGGGTAAATCGCAATCCAGAGTGACGGTATGCTTTATGCTTAATAATGAGAATTCCGTCCTGATTGTTGGTTCAAGCTGGATCCACCGGGACTTATCCACTCCCATTTGCTGGTACTCTTTTGTCTTTTTAATCAGGGCATGGATCGATTCCAGGATCTCCAGTTCCTTGTCGATAAAGGATATCCGGTCCTGCTCGCTTTTTAGTTCTTTACTCAACACCACATATCCCCGAAGACCGGTTACCTTATTCTGGATATCCTGGTAAGCAACTTCTGACATAAGCGCAAGCTTGCGGTTTGCGAGAATAATTTTTTCTTCAGCCCGTTTGCGTTCTGTAATATCCCGGATAATACCCCACATTCCTGCAGGTTGTCCGGTATCGTCCTGGATCAAAGTTGTCCGAATCTCTATCGGAAACACAGTCCCGTCCTTCTTCCGGTATTCTTTTTCGTAAACATCAGAATAGCCCCGGGGCAGGACCTGGGTTGTTATAATTTTCTTTTCAATGGCGTGCCATTTTTCCGGCGTCAGTTCCTGGTATGTCAGCTTGACCAGTTCCTCGCCAGAATAGCCAAGTATCTCCTTAAACGATGGGTTGTATTCGAGGATCTGTCCATCCATGTTTACCCTGCAGAAAGCATCCATCATGCTCTCATATAATTGGCGTATCCGTGAGTCATACCGGATGAGCATTTCCTCATCCCGTTTGTGTTCCGAAATATCTTCCAGCGTTTCAACAGCCCCGATGATTGTGCCCTGCAAATTCCGGATCGGCACTGCTGTAAAATACAGCCATTTTCCCGATGGGCCCATATTAGGGAAAAAGTCAATCGCTTCATAGGCACCTTCCAGCAATTTTGACTTGCTGCATTTTCCTGCAAAAAATTGGATATTTTTTTCATTCAGGCCATCGATCAGCAGATCTGCCATGACTGGACGTTCGGTTTTGTAAAATGCTTTCCATTGTTGATTTGTCCCAATAACTTCTTCTGCCCTGATCCCGCTGCATTTCTCAAGGGCGGTATTCCAGTGCAGGATCCGGTGGTCCCGGTCAATCACAAACTGAGGGATCGGGGAACCCTGGATGATCGAATGGAGTTCCGAATTACTTTCCTGTAATTCCTGTTCTTTTGCGCGAATCGTTTCAACCATGGTTTTGAAAGACCGGGCAAGGATACCTATCTCGCCGGCACCTTTTGTGTCAATTGTCTGGTCAAAATTACCGGTTGTTGCAATCTTGCGGCTCAATTCAGTCAGGAGTTCAAGCGGTCGGATGATGGCACGGTTGAGCGCTATGATTGTAATTACAACAAGAATGATCTGGGCAAGAAGGACAATAAGAAGGGTGTACTGTGTGGACTCGTTGATTTTCTGGTTAAGGGTATCTTTTGGGATTGTATCGACTTGTTGTGTGTGCAGGGCAGAAGTGAGTACTCCGGCAAAAATAACCATTTCCAGTACGGCAATGCAGAAAAAGAGCAGCAGGATCCATGACCGGAGTTTCATCAGTTTAGTGGAATCACCATTTCCGTATAATAATTATTGCATTCAACCGGCAGGATTGGTGGGGCATACGCATGATGCTTGTGAAATGGAGTCCCTGTAATGCATCATCACAAGTGGATGCATCGGTGGCAGGGGCAAAGCCCCTGGTAGCGTCAGAATTGTTTTGACAATTACTGCCTGGTAAAATTTCAGCAGACTAAAAAAGAGATAAATCAAAAAATTTATTTAAAAATCAGCACTTGCAACTAAATAGTTCCCGGACCAACCCCGGAATTTCCGAAGGCCGGGAAGCGACCGGGATGCCCATCTTTTTGAGTTTTCTTATCTTTGATCCCGCATCGCTCTCGCCGCCTTCGACAATGGCGCCGGCATGGCCCATCCGTTTATCCGGCGGTGCTGATATACCCGCGATATATGCAACAAGCGGAACGTCCGTGTTTTTTGCGCCTTCCGCTTCGAGGTTGCCGCCAACTTCCCCGATCATCACGACCGCTTTTGTCTCCGGGTCCTCCGCGAACCGTTCGAGCACATCCTCAAAGGTCTGGCCGATCAGCGGGTCGCCGCCGATACCGACAACGGTGCTCTGCCCGATCCCGGCCCGGGTGAGCTCATCAACGACTTCGTACGTGAGCGTCCCGCTCCGCGAGATAACGCCGACATTGCCCCGTGAGAAAAGACCGGCTGGCATAATTCCCATCTTTACTTCTCCGGGCGAGAGGAGGCCCGGGCAGTTGGGACCGATCACGGCACTGCCTTTCATCTTGGCATAGGCAAGCGCTTTCATCGTGTCGTGGACCGGGACATGTTCGGTGATGGCAACGATCAGTTCAAGGCCGGCGTCCGCTGCTTCCATGATGGAGTCTGCCGCTGCACTGCCCGGCACAAAGACAACGGCTGCGGTAGCGTCCTGTTCTTTGAGCGCCTCTTTTATCGAGTTGTATACCGGGACGTCGTGCACCATCTGGCCGCCTTTTTTGGGCGTGACACCTGCGACAACTCCCCGGCCGCCGACCTGCCGGGCATACTCGTTCATGAGTCCGATATGATATTCACCCTGCCGGCCGGTCGCTCCCGTCACGATGATGCCGGTTTTTTTGTCCCCGTAGATCATGCAGTCACCTCGACGGCTTTCTTGACAACATGGTCCATGGTATCAAGCATCTCGTAGCCTTTTTCCCTGAGGAGTTTTCGTCCTTCATCAGCGTTTGTCCCGGCAATCCGCACGATCACCGGCACGCTGACACCGGCAGAGATAATGCCCCGCGCCACTTCATCGCACCGGGTGATCCCGCCAAGAAGGTTGACGACGATGACTTTTACGGAGGGAACACTTGCAACAAGACGCACTGCATACATTACCCGTTCGCTGTCCGCCCCGCCGCCAACGTCAAGGAAATCCGCGGCTTTGCCGCCATAATACTCGATGAGGTCGAGCGTTGACATCGTGAGACCGGCGCCGTTCCCGATGACACCGATCGTGCCGCCAAGTTCAACAAACGAAAAGCCGTGCTTCTCGGCTTCCCGTTCCCGCTCGGTCAGGTCACGGTTCACCGCAATTCCCTGCCGGGCGAGGCTGTTGTCATCGATGATCAATTTGGCATCGGCTGCATAGACGCCGGCCGGTGTCGTGACAAGCGGGTTGATTTCGGCGAGGAGCGCGTCCTTGTGGCAGAAGACATGATACAACCGGTTGACCGTCTTCTGGATGTCGGACGGAGCGTTCCCGCAGAGTTCCCGCAGGAGAAATCCCGGGACATCCGGGAGGAGCGGGTTGAAACTGACAGACCGGACCGCATCCGGGTTTTTGCGTGCGGTCTCTTCGATGTCCATCCCGCCGGTCTCTGCAAAGAGGATCACGGGCTGTTTTTTGGCCCGGTCCATCGTGATGCTGACATAATATTCATGCTGGATGTCAAGGCGCTCTTCGATGAGCACGCGGAGGACCGGAACGCCCTTGATTTGTGTACTGAGGAGTTTTTTTGCCGTTTCCGTAACCGTTTCACGGTCGGCCATCAGGACACCGCCGGCTTTTCCCCGTCCCCCGACATCCACCTGTGCTTTCACAACAACCTTTTCAGGGATTGCGTCCTTCTGGATCTCGTCAGGTTTGCTCACGATGATGCCTTTTGGCACCGAAATGCCCTCTTTTGTGAAGAGCTGTTTTGCTTCGTACTCCAGTAGTTTCATGGCTGCTTCTTTCCTTCTGTAAATGCAATCCCGAGTTCCATCGCTTTTGTGTTGAGCGCTTCCGTTCCTTTTGGCACGGAATCGAGAATGGCTTTTTTCAATGCATCGACACTGACAACGTGCGTGTAACCGACAAGCGCCCCGAGCATCACAATGTTTGCCACGATATCCCGGCCAAGCGTGGTCTTTGCTTCGGCAGTTGCCGGGATCTCGTAATACGTGCAGCCGGGCCGCGAGTGGACGAGGCTTGAATCGAGGATCATGACTGCATCCTTTGTGGCTATTGAGCCGTATTTCTCAAAACCTTCCTGCGACATTATAACAAAGATATCGGGGACGGCTACTTTGGGATACAGGATCTCCTCGTCATCGATGATTACCGCGCTCATGGACGCCCCGCCCCGGGCCTCGGGGCCGTAGACCTGCGTCTGCACCGCGAACTTGTGGTCGTACATTACAGCAGCCCGCCCGAGAATGACGGCCGAGAGGATAATGCCCTGCCCGCCAAACCCGGAGAACCTGACCTCGTGCCTCATGGCTGTGCCTCCTTTGGTGCGAGGCCCATTGCGGGCCGGTTGCGTTTCATAAGTTCGCCAACCACAAACATGTCCTCGGGAATTTTCTCGCCCTGTTCGAGCATCCGGTCACGCTTGACCTTCAGGAGCGAATGTAACTTCATGTATTCGATCTGGTCGGCAACCTGCCGGAACTTGTTGCGCCGCCCGAAGTTTGTGGGGCACTGGACGAGCGCCTCGATAAACGAGAACCCCGGGGTCTCAAGGCCGACTTTTATTGCTTTTTCCAGTTCCGTGACATGGTATGAAGTCCAGCGGGAGACGTAATTTGCCCCCGCCGCAATCGCGAGTTCAGAGAGATCGAATGCAGGTTCGGCAGCGCCGTATGGCGTAGTTGTCGAAAGACGGCCGCGTGGCGTGGTCGGGCTGCCCTGGCCTCCGGTCATGCCGTAGATCTGGTTGTTCATGCAGATGACCGAGAGGTCGATGTTGCGCCGGCAGGCATGGATGAAATGGTTGCCGCCGATTGCCGCAAGGTCGCCATCGCCTGTGAAGACAACAACGTGGAGTTTCGGGTTTGCCATCTTTACTCCGGTTGCAAAGGCAAGCGCCCGCCCGTGGGTTGTATGCAGGGAATCTGTGACGACATACCCCGGAGCCCGTGACGAACAGCCGATGCCGGACACAAACACGGTATCCTCTTTTTTCCATCCCATCGAGTCGACGGCGGCAAGTGTGCAGTTGATGATCGTGCCGTTCCCGCAGCCGGCACAAAAAATGTGGGGGAGCCGGTCCTGCCGGAGCCAGTCCTCAAAGCTCATGCGCTACCCTCCCATGCTGTAAACAGTTCTGCCGGTGTGTGCAGTTCCCCGCCAAGTTTCTGGACTGATTTGACCGGCACCTTCGCGTGCCGCTCGATCTCCCGGGCCATCTGGCCGAGATTCATTTCGGGCACGATGAACTGCCGGGCGTTTTTGAAGAGTGCGAGCGCGTGAGTCGGGAACGGCCAGACCGTACGAATGCGCAGGAAACCGATCTTTTCATTCGGGTGGTCGTGGATCACCTGCTGGACGGTGCGGACGGGAGCGCCGTACGCGATAAAGACCTTTTCCGCGTCGGGATTTACGACATCGAAATCCGCGAGTTCTTTTGCAGCGAGTTCGATCTTGTCAACGAGCCGCTGCACAAGCGCCGCGTGAAGGCCGGGGTTTGTCGTTTGCGGATAACCACGCGCATCGTGGGTGAGGCCCGAAACATGCGTCCCGTACCCGTGCCCGAATTCGGGGAATCCGGGAATACCGTTTTCTCCCGGCTTAAACGGCAGGGTGCCGGGAGTAAAAGCCGGCCGGTTTGCGTGCTCAACTGAGTCCGGCACAATAATGCGTTCCCGCATGTGCCCGATCACTTCGTCGGCCATTAAAAATACCGGCACCCGGTACTGGTCGGCAAGGTTGAACGCCTTCACGGTCAGGTCGTACATTTCCTGCACGCTTGCCGGGCAGAGCGCAATTATTGCATAATCGCCGTGGGAGCCGAACCGGCACTGCATCATATCGCCCTGTGCCGCCATGGTCGGCTGCCCGGTTGAAGGGCCGCCCCGCTGGACGTTCACGATCACGCAGGGAGTTTCGGTCATCGCCGCGTACCCGATGTTTTCCATCATCAGGGAAAAACCCGGGC
>DAOQAA010000069.1:0-6693 GCA_035353675.1 Methanoregula sp.
TGGGCCATATCATCCCGTTCCGCGATGTCTTTGCGGCCATCTTCTTCCTCTCGATAGGAATGCTCCTTAACACGGCAACGGTCCTTGACAATTTCGGCTATGTCGCCCTGATCATCATGGGGATCTTCTGTGTCAAGGTCCTGACCGGTGTCTTCTCGGCAGCGGTTCTCGGGATGCAGACCCGGGTCTGTGTCTTCTGCGGCCTCGCGCTCGCCCAGATCGGGGAATTCTCGTTCGTGCTCGCGAAAAGCGGCCTCGACGCCGGGGTCATACAGACTGCGGTCTACCAGCTTTTCCTTGCCGGGGCGATCGTCACGATGGCGTTTACCCCGTTTGCCATGAGCGCTTCCCCGAAGGTTGTCGATCTGCTCTACCGGCTCTTCCCGAAATGGCTGGGACACCAAAAAGCCGTTTTACCAGGTGAGATAGCCCCCGAAGAGGGGCTCTCAGACCATATCGTTATCGCAGGCTATGGGATCACCGGAAAAAGCGTGGCCCGGGCAGCGACACTCGCCGGCATTCCCTATATGGTGATCGAACTCAATCCCGAGATCATCAGGGAGGAGCGCTCCCAGTACCGGCCCAATTTTATCTTCGGGGATGCCGTACAGGAAGAAGTGCTCGAACATGCGGGTATCCGGAATGCACGGACGCTCATTGTGGCAGTCTCCGAGGAGGAGGCGATCCCCCGTATTATCCATACGGCCCGGCAGCTCTCCCCTCATGTGCATATCCTCGCACGGACACGGCATGTCAGGAACGCGCAACACCTTCTCGATCTCGGTGCAGATGAGGTTATTTCCGAGGAGTTTGAATCGGCACTCGAGATCTTCACACGCGCCCTGAAACGCTACCAGATCCCTGAAGAGGAGGTCGTAAGGATCATTGAACGGACAAAGCGTCTGGGTAATGCCCTCTTTACCCGGTGCACCGACCCGGCCCAGCACCGGAAGATACAGAATTTCGAGACGCTCTTTAAGGCAACCCATGTCCACACCGTACGGGTGGAGGCCGGGTCCCAGGTGGAAGGAAAGGCCATCGCGGACCTGGACCTGAAAGACCGGTTCGGGATCCGGGAATTCGGGTTCCGCAGGGGGACGATGAGGTTTGCCCAGCCCGAACCGGGCCAGCGCCTTGAAGCAGGGGATACGCTGGTCTTTTTCATCTCCGATGAGAAAGCGGGAAAAATTATCCCGCTTTTCTCTACCGGGAATAAATAACACCTGGCACGGGAAGGGCCGTCATGACAGGGAAACGGCATTTTTTTTTGGTTCCTTGCGAAACAGACATGTCCAACAGAAAGGTTCCGACACGAACCTCCCGGAAAACAACATCGGGATAACGGTTCGGCGGGAAACATCCTTTTTTCCCTGCGGCAAACCCCACTTTATTTTAAAACGTTTTTGGGGAGATGCAGGGTAAAGATGCTCCCGGCACCCGGTGTACTTTTAAATGTGATATCTCCCCCGTGAATCTCCATGATCTTTTTTGATACGGCTAGTGAGAGCCCGATCCGGCCGAACTTTCGTGAAAGGTTCGTCGCATCGGCAAGCTGGAACGGTTCGAATATCGAACCCTGTGCCTGGGGGGGGATCCCGATTCCGTTATCTCTGATGGTTATATGATGGAATGGATCGATCTCATCAGAATGGTAACCGATTACAACGGTACGTGGTGGGCTGGAATACCGTACAGCATTGGAGATGAGGGAATCCACAACGACAAAAATCCGGTTCATATCCGCCATAACGTTAAGATCCGTAGGCACACTCACCGAAATATCAGCCTGTGCGGCGTACCCGTTGGTATCGATGACGGTCTGAATAATTTCTGCCATGGAAAAACTGGTGCAGGTGATCTGGAGGTTCCCGGATTCAAGAACCGAGAGGTCGAGCATCCTGTTGATGATCTGTCGTTCGCGGTCGGCACTTGCAAGGCAGCGTCCCAGGAGTTTTCTGGTCTCTTCAGTGAGCCCGGTATCTTTAGAGTCGTCGAGAAGGAGATTGAGATATCCGATAATCGGCTGGAGGGGTGTCCTGAGCTCGTGGGCGATAGTCATCATGATTCCCCGGCGCCGCTCATTATCGATCGCGATCTTCTCCTCAAGCTGCTGTTTTTCCGTGGTATTGATCACGTTGATGAGCACGGCGGGTTTTCCAAAGTGCCGGATGGGTGTGGTCGTAAGTTCGGTTTTACGGAGTTCCCCTGATGCGGTTCGAAATCCAAAGTCGCATGTGGCGGAGACGCCGTCCTGCTCTTCCCACTCTTTTACCCGGTCACGGCATGAGGCCTGGTCGTGTTCATCAGCAAACGTGCAGAAGTGTTTTCCTGAAAATCCGGATGCCGGGACTCCCAGGAACCGGCTGAAAGCAGGGTTGGCGTAGCGGATAATACCATCCTGAACGATCAGGATGCCAACGGGAGAGTTCTCGGTGAGCTGCTGGTATTTTATCAGATTGTCGGTGCTCGCTTTTTCGGCAAGTTTTCGGGCGTTGATACAGACCGCCGTGCAACTAATGGTGTCGGTATCCAACAGGCTCCATGACAGGTTTACCCAGCAGGGGGCACCATCCTTTGTTTTGAGGCGGGTCTCGAAATCCTCAGTCTCCGTATTCAGGTTCATCCGTACCTGGAACTGCTCCACTTCTACCGGGGAGAAAAGGATCTCCAAAAACTTCATAGCCCGCAGTTCCTGTTCGGTAAAACCAAGCATATCGGCAAATTTCCGGTTGCAGTGCCGTATGGCTTTGTTCCGATGGTCAAAGATGACAATCCTGAGCTGGGAATGTTCAAAAACTGCACGGTACTGTGTTTCCTCTTTACGGGCACGCTCGATCAAAAACGCGAGAATGCCGGCGATGCCGACAAAGAGCACGGCCTGAACGGTAATGGCAGTAAGCCCAACCGGGTCGGGATACCAGAATACGTACCCGGTAATTTCGTACGCACCTGCACAGATTGCCGAAACGATGATCCCGCGCCGGGGGAACGCGTAGACTGCATAGATGATGGGAATAAAGAAGAGCTGGGTGGTGAGGATATCGATATTGAGGGCAAACGCAAGAACCGTCGTCAGGATACAAAGTGCGACCAGCAGCGTGATCGCACCACCACGCAACAGGTTTACCCTTTCAAACGTGAACCTCTGATGCTGCGGAGATGTACCAGCCATTGACATTCACGTTTTTTACTTTTGTTGATATATATGCATCCCCCATGAAAATCAGGGCTGGATTTACGGACCAAGCCCAAAATATTATGAAGGAAACATACACCAGCCCGATGCCAGTGTTCTTTTGCGGCATGCTGATTTTTAAAGGTGGGGTATAAAAATCACAAAAACAAGAACACTATTCGTATGCGCCCCTCGGTTGTTGTCAACGTGGCGATGAGTGCGGACGGGAAACTGTCGACCCGCGAGCGCCGGCAGGTAAAGATCTCCGGTGCAGAAGATTTTGCCCGGGTCGACCGGCTCAAGGCGGGCTGCGACGCGGTGATGGTCGGGATCGGTACGGTGCTCGCAGACGACCCCTCGCTCACGGTAAAAAACCCGGACCTGAAAAACCGGCGGCAGCAGGAGGGAAAACCTGAACACCCGGTGAGGGTCATAATCGACAGCCAGGCCCGGATCTCCCCCGACGCCTCGGTGCTCAACAAAGGCGACGGCCTGCGGATAGTGGCGGTCTCGGGGCGTGCGGACCCGGCCCGGGTGGACGTGCTTCGGGCAAAAGCGAAGGTCATCGTCTCCGGGGAGGAGGAAGTCGACCTCGCCCGGGTGCTCGACGAACTCGGGGCGATGGGGATCCGGCGCCTGATGGTGGAGGGCGGCGGGACGCTTATCGCCGGCTTCGTCCGTGCCCGGCTCGTTGACGAGGTCTATACCTATATCGGGAGCATCGTCATCGGCGGAAAGGACGCACCGACCCTCGCGGACGGCCCGGGCTGGACAAAGGAAACCGAGTTTGCCAGGCTCGTGCTTGCGGAGGTTACCCGGATGGATGACGGTGTCCTCCTCCACTGGACTGTAAAACCTCAGTAAGGGATTTTTTCTAAAACCGGAAATTATTTTTTTTCCTACGTCAGGTGCCGCTCCGTTCAGATCCGATGCCAAGGCTCATCACCCGGCCCGGGGAAATATTCCTTCACGTATATCGCGATCATTGTCCTTGCCGCTGTCTTCTGCCTCATTGCGGTACGGCAGGTGGGAAGGTTCACGTTTAAGATCTGGCAGGTTATGCTCGGGGGAGCGGTCGCCGTCCTCCTTCTCGGCCAGATTGCTCCCGCCGATGCGCTCGCCGCGATAAACATCGACGTGATGGTCTTTTTGTTCGGGATGTTTGTCGTAGGGGAAGCCCTCTCCCGGAGCGGGTACCTCGACCAAATCTCATCCCGGTTCTTCCGGCACGCGAGATCCCCGGGCCAGCTCCTCGCCCTTGTGATCTTCGGCTTTGGGGCGCTCTCGGCGCTTTTGATGAACGACACGCTTGCTATCATCGGGACACCGCTCGTGCTCGGCCTTGCCGCACAATCAAGGCTCCCGAAAAAGATGCTGCTCTTTGCCCTCGCGTTTGCGATCACGACCGGCAGCGTCGCAAGTCCGATAGGAAACCCCCAGAACCTGCTCGTTGCGGTCAACAGCGGCATGACCGCACCGTTTGTCACGTTTGCATTCTGGCTGCTTGTCCCGACCATTGCGGGACTCGCCGCCGCGTGGCTGGTGCTCCGTTACTCTTACAGCAGGGAGATTTCCCCGGCCGAATCCGCCACGGGCGAGCCGGAGCCGGTTGTCGTTCCCGACCCGGCGCTCACCCGGATCGTCAAGTGCTCACTTGTAATCCTCATCGGCCTTGCCATTGCGAACATCATCGTATCGCTCCTCACCGGCGCGATTGTCATCCCCCTGCCACTGATCGGCCTTGCCGCCGCACTTCCCATCATTCTCTTCTCAGGAGAGCGGGTCGCGGTGCTCAAGGCAATCGACTGGTGCACGCTCGTCTTCTTTGCCGCGATGTTCATCCTGATGGCCGCGGTCTGGCAGACCGGCTTTTTCCAGTCGCTTGCGGGCGTCGCGGGGGTCACTTCCGTCCCCGCGATCCTCGGAACGAGCGTCGTCATCAGCCAGTTCATCTCGAACGTCCCCTTTGTCGCCCTCTTCCAGCCGCTCATCATGCAGGCCGGGGGAACAACCGCACAGCTCATGGCGCTTGCCGCCGGGAGCACGATTGCGGGTAACCTCACGATCCTTGGGGCGGCGAGTAACGTGATCATTATCCAGCAGGCTGAGGCACGGGGGGAGACGCTGACGTTTATGGAGTTTGCGAAGATCGGGGTGCCGCTTACTTTGATCCAGATCGGGATTTATGCGGCATTTTTGGGGGCGGTGTGATGGGGATGATGGTGAACCCCTCTCCACGAGTAGGATACTGGGCAGCTCAAACGTGAAAAGATCAACAGGTTCAAGGGTATGACTGATTTCCAAATTGTTAAAATCCTTTTATAGGTGAGTATTAATCAAAAAAAATTAATTTTAAAATTCTCACCGATTTTTAAAGATATTTGCTTTATCAAATTACAACATGCCCTCATGTTTTCACTAGTGGACAATAGGGCTACATATTATTAATATCCAAAAAAGTATTGCCCAAACTAGTGGAATAATTGAAGTAAATACAAGGATGGTATCCCGTGTTGAGACATAACCCTGCCGTTTCCATATTTTTTTTAATTCAGGGCAGGCAGAGATATGTTCTCTAAATATATCAATATCTCCAAAAACATTTCGTTCAATTTTTGCAAGGTGCTTTTCCCAATGAGAAATCCACCAATTCCCTCCACGAGCAATGTTAAATAACATTACTGATGAAAAAAAACCGAAGAAAATAATTGCTATGAAAAAAAGACTATATTTTTGTGCCGATAACTCGTTGATACTCGCTGCCACGGCAGCGATTAAAACTCCTTGGAAAACTAATAACAGATTTATCCTGTTCCACATAAGTTTATTGTCTAAATCCCTTAATTGCAATAAGACTTTAAATGCTTCTTCCGATTTTTTTGGATCATATTCAATTTCATCAATTTTATTAACTTTTTTTTCTGAGTCTTTACCAAGAAGTTCAACGTTAATATATTCTTTAAGAGTTTGACAAAATTGTTCTTTTGAATCAAATTTAGAGAGGATATGGTAAATCCAGAGAAAGACATAGAAAGAAAAAATAAATGATAACCCTAGACTGAAGGAGCCCGTGGATATTGAAGAATAATATTCTTGGGTAAAACAAGAGATTATTGAATATATTATACATAGAAAAACAATTCCTAAACACGAACTCATGAAAAATTTACCTGCTTTATTTGAAAAAAGAGGTCGCATATTCTAAAATTACCTCATCCTAGATAAAAACGTTGTTAGTCTGATAGCAATAATATCAGAATCCTCGGTCATTTCTTTTCTGATAATTCGTAATCTTCGAGGTCTTCGGAAATCTTCTATAGGGGTGATGATGGGATTCTTTTTGAGGGATTACAAAAAATCTCTGTCGGTGCATACTGCCTTCATGTTTAAAGTACAGCGTTTTTCGAAAATCGTAAGAAAATTTCGATTAACTAGCAAAAATGCAGGATTCAAGGTAATATTTATGGCTCCTCGCTATTTCATGTGGGTAAATTGAACTCCAGTTTTCCGAGTCTTAG
>DAOQAA010000070.1:0-6502 GCA_035353675.1 Methanoregula sp.
GAGTGGGACCGTATTCATGGCACCCGTGTCCAGATCGAATTCAAGAGCACGATGTCGGCCAAGAAGAAACTGCTCGAATACCTGAAGTATACATCGGTAGTGAACCCCCACGCACGGTTCCGGGTGGAGCTGGACGATGAATCGTTCACGTTCGAGCGCGTGAGCCAGGAAGTGATTGCCTGCCCGGTGGCAATCCAGCCACACCCTCACGGGATCGAGTTCGGGCAGCTCAAACGGATGGCCACAGCAAGCGATGAGAAACTGATCGATTTTCTTGTCAACGGTTTTTCACGCGTCGGAAAAAAGACCGCGCAGGAGATGTGCGATAAATCGGGACTCAAAGCAACGGCAAAAGTAAAAGGGCTCACCGCAGAGGAACTCAAAAACCTGCTTGCCGCCATGCAGTCTGTTGCCGTGCCCGCCCCACCGACCACCCAGTGTCTCTCCCCTATTGGTGAAGACCTGATCCGGCGCGGGCTTGACAAGGAGTTCCAGATGGATTTTGTCGCTGCACGGACTCGCCCCAGTTCGGTTTACTCAGGCCACCCGTTTGCAGTTGAAGCAGCAATCGGGTACGGCGGGAAACTCCCGCCGGAAGGAAATGCGGTGATCCTCCGGTTTGCAAACCGGGTCCCGCTCATGTACCAGCAGGGCGCCTGCGCGATCACTGAATGTATCTCAAATGTCAACTGGAAATCCTACAACATTTCCCAGCAGGGACTCCCGATGGGGGCTGTTTTGATCCTTGTCCACGTCGCTTCGACAAATGTGCCCTTCACAAGCGAGAGCAAGGACGCGATTGCAAGCATACCGGAAATCGAAAAGGAGATCGTGCTCGCCCTGCAGGATCTCGGGCGCGAGCTCAAGACCTTCCTCTCGCGCAGGGACCGGAACAAGCTTGCCGAGGACCGGGCGCGGGCAGTCTGCGCGGTCATCCCGGAGATCGCGGCAAAGGTGAGCGAGATTGTGGAAAAACCGGTCGTCGATACGACTCCCATCGAGGGCCGGCTGATGAAGAAGCTGATCGCAAAGAAATGGACCCGGGACGGGAAGGTTACTATCGAAGTAAACAACTACACCGGGAGCGATGTCGAGATCTCTGTCTACGATATTTCTACGGATAACGCGGCAGATGCGGACATGCCCCCTGCATTCTCAACCGAAATGGAGGGGCAGTTCACGAAAGTCTGGAAAATGGCAATCCCAAAACAGACGGTCTGGCGTGTCACATATACCGGCAAAGGCGGAGGAATGCTCGACATCCGGGGAGTAGAGGATACCAAGAAGATGGTGGTGGATCTCGATGTCTAAAGAAGAACTCGATGCACGGTCGATGAAGGCGCTCATCGGAATCGCAAATGCCTGGTACGACCAGATGAAAGACGGTGAGATCCCATCAATTTCGCTCCCCACCCGAACGAAGTACAACATCGAGTATGACGATGCAAGCGAGGTCTGGAAGTACGGGGACAAGGAAAGTCTCCGGACTGCTGCAACGGCAAAGAGTGCGACGCACCTGCTGAAAATGGCTTACGTGATCGGTTTTGTCAAGCAGCAACTCATCGAGAACCGTTCCTCGACGTTAAGAGAAATGTATTACATCTCGGAGGGCTGGAAGCGTGCGAAGTTTGGCGCACAGGACGAGAGTAACTTCCTTGTCGAGGATTTGGAAATTATCTCCGATCTGCCGCGCGAAGGTTTCCATCTCCGCCCAGAGGAGAACGGGGCAAGTATCTACGGCCCGATGCGAATCCGGGAGCCGACCCGGCGCGGCCTCAAGATGATCCATTGCCAGGACGACGTAGGATCTGCCGGGTATTCTATTCCGAACAACGTTGAGAACCTTGATCTGGTCGATCACGATGCGAAATTTGTTATTGCCATGGAAACTGGTGGTATGTATGACCGGCTTATTGAGAACGGGTTTGACGAGGAGTACAACGCGATCCTCCTCCACCTCAAGGGCCAACCGGCCCGGTCGACGCGCAGGCTGCTCAACCGGATAAGCCTTACCTGGAATCTGCCGATCCTTGTCTTTACTGATGGCGACCCGTGGTCGTACCGGATTTATGCGTCAGTTGCCTACGGTGCGATCAAAAGTGCGCATATGTCAGAGATTCTCGCGACACCGAAAGCGCAGTTCCTGGGGCTTCAGCCGAGTGATATCCGGGATTATAATTTGCCATCGGATAAGTTGTCGGAGAAGGATGTCGAGGCATTAAACGCGGAGCTGACCGATCCACGGTTTGCGACGGATTACTGGAAGAAACAGATCAATTTGCAGCTGGAACTGGGGCTGAAGTCGGAACAGCAGGCGTTTGCGGCCCGGGGGCTGGATTTTGTGACGAAGAAGTATTTGCCGGCGAGATTGACGGAGATGGGGGTGATTTAATCCGAAGTCCTAATAATATTTCAAGCAACAATTTTTAAAAATCGTACCTTTATTGCAGAGGATTGTAAATATCCCCCGTTTTTCACAGCACCCTTTCGACTGACGGGCGTTTAGATTTGCAGCGTTATTTGTTCTCCTCTGCAAAATATTCTAGCGATCAAAATTATTTCCTGAACGGTTCGGCCATTCTCAGAAACCCGTATTTTATCAGATGTCCACATCGGTAAAACGGTTCGAAAAGCGGGTGAAGTTTTTGAGGAGATATCAGAACAATATCCTGTTCGAGGGTCCGCAGCGAAAAAGGCTTCTTTTTTAAGCCATCCGGCATTAATAACCAATCGCTATCTGCAAGTTCCCACAGGTACATGGTCCGGTTTTGGGCCAGTCTGATATTACAGTCAGATTCCGGCCCTTCCCAACGGGGCCCTTTTTTCTCAGGGATATGAGAATAACTGTGGTTCTGGTGGACGGCATGGATAACCTGTGTTGCATCGATGACTGGGATCTTTTTTTCCCGCACATGGTAAATGAGCCAGTTGTCCCAGCCTCTCCTTCCTACCAAAAACGGGGGAAACCCGGGGAAAAGGCCTTTTGGGAAAATAAAATAATCCATTCCCGGAAAATTCTGGAGAGTATGGTGACGCAGTACAAAATTGAAAAGATCCTGTGTCCAGTTTTCCTGGGAGGGAGTGACAGGTGTAGTTATATCCACATCCCAACGTTCCCCAACCATAAGATAGTCATTTACCGGAATTTTTCCCACTGCTTCGGGCAGGTCATTGAAAAAAATAATATCCGCATTTGTATAGCAGAGTACGGTATTGTGTGCGATATTCTGTGCTTTGCTGAATACATCATCCAGATACGGAGTCCCGTACTGATTTTTGTGTATATCCGGTACATGAATAAGACCAAACTCCTCTGCAATCTCCCGGATCCCCGGATCATCACCAAAGAGGATAATCTCGCATTTGGGGACTAGATGCAACCAGCTTATGATGGCGTTTCTTTGTATGATACCGATATGTCCGACGAACGGTTTTGGGATAGTGAAGATGGTCAGCATAATGCTCGTTCAATATTTCACTATATACTTGGGAAATGTCGTTTTTATTCATTATCTCTACTCATGATGAAAAGCCAATAGATGTAGAGTGCCACAATTAATGAATTGGATTCTTAGTCCCGCCAACCAACGGTGGCAAGAGAACTGGCTTTCCAACATCAAACCAGTTTTTCCAGAACCAGTTACAGACTGAAGAAAATTGTGTTATTGTTAACAGGGAATTCCTGGAACATTTAAGGTCGATCTTGCTCTGTTGGTTCTGGGCATATGCAATCTGATGAGCCATGGATTTATTCCCAGCATTTTCTTATCGCTTCAAACTCGTTGAGGATCAAGAAAATTTCCCGCATATAATTTTTCCCCGTCCATCGGTGGGCGCGGGCAAATCCATTTTCGATCAATTTAGCCCGTAATGAGGGATTTTTAAAAAGCCTGTCAATTGTTCGGGCGATTTCTGCCGGATCTTTAGGATCGACAAGCAGAGCTGCATCTCCCAATTGTTCTTCCGCACCGGAAACATTTGCTGCAACTACCGGGCACCCTAATGCAAATGCTTCCAGCGGGGGAATATTATCCGGGCCGAAAAATGATGGAAAAACCAGTGCTGATGCGTTTTGATACAACCCTATGAGATCCTCACGAGAAACAAAACCCAAAAAATGAATGAATTCAGAAATTGGTCGATTTGATGCAACTTTTTTGACATATGACAGATTTCCTGCATCCGATCCCACAAAAACCAGAGATAACGGCAGGTTATACTCTTTATGAAGTATCTCCAGTGCATGAATTGTATTTATATGATTTTTATGTGACCAGAACTGGGCCGGATACAACAAATAGTTCCCGCAGATACCCCATTTCTGGAGAGATTTCCTGTTTTGATTCTGCACCTCCCCCAGACAGTACTCTGGTGTCGGCAGGGGTAACACTTTAATGCGGTTCTTTGGAATAGTATAAAAAAAAGAGATCTCCTCCTGCCCCGTTGAGGTGCCTGTTATAACATACGTTGCCCGTCTTAACATTTCCCGGGCATATTTTTCACGCCCGGCCCAGATACCATTGTTACTTACTTCCGGGAACCATGGCTGTAAACGGTGCTGAAGATCCCATACCGGTACTATATACGGGCATTCCACGACTTCAGGTGCCGGGCTTAAAAAAACCACCATATCTATTTTTTTAGTTTTGATTATCGTATTGAGCCGGGAAAATTTCAGGGCAAGTTTTGAAAAGAACAGGCCATCGAAGAAATAGTGGGGGAAAATTCTGGCAATTGGTTTCCCCCGGACTATAATATTTGACAGATTGGCACCAGGGTATTTCCTGATGACAGGGGTCATATCGGTTTTCGATAGAAGGACATAATCGTGATGGCTTTCGTGTGCAATTGATAAAAATGAGAGCAGGAGATCCTGCTCATAGGTATGTCCCCCTCCAGCTTCTGGAGCGGTTCCGGAATAAAAAATCCCCACTCTCATTCCAGTCATCACAGGTTTTTATTTTCAAATAAGGATTACGTAATGGTTTTCCTAATGACGATTATACTTGCGGTATTGAGACCGTGCATATATTCCAGGTCTTTTCCCCGGGATCTGTTTCGATGTCGGGAAACACCCCAATTCTCTGAATTTTTAACCCGCTGGCAGCAAATAAAAGCGATAACTCCTGCGGGAAGAAAAATCTCATCGTATGGTCTTCCTGTGTTTCTGCGATTATTCTCTCTCCCTTGATAGTCCAAAGATGAAAGTGAACGGTTACCAGATGCCGGAAAATATCAAGCAGCCCTGACGAAACCCGGATGATCTTTGTATCACCTTTTTCAATGACCCGGACTCTCTCTCCGGGTTTTTGGTTGAGGACTGCCGGTCCGTACCAGAGATCGCATATAAATACACCCCCCTTATTAAGATGCTTTGATACGGTTTTCAGCACAGCAAGGACATCGTCATTTTCCTGCTGATATCCCAGAACTGCAAACATCATAATTATGGCATCGTATTTTTCCGGCCGGTTAAATATCCGGATATCGGACTGGTACAAAGAACATTTCACATTTTTCTGATCCGCTTTTGCCTTCGCGATATCAAGCATCTCTTTTGACCGATCAACACCGGTCACCAGATATCCTCGTTTCGCAAGCCGGAGAGAATGGTTTCCGGTCCCGCACCCCAGATCGAGGATTGAATGAACCGGGATTTTACTATATTTTTTAATGATCTTCTCAATCAGGTCACATTCGCCATCATAATCTTTCTCTTCGTAAAGGAGATCATACGAGGTGGAATAGTCCTTACCAAATACAGGGTTCATGCACCAAGAACCTCCGTTACTGCACGTGTAACTGTATTGATCTGCTCCTGTGTCAGGGTCAACCCAGATGGCAGATAGAAACCCTGCCGGGCAATGCGTTCCGCAACCGGGTATTTTTCATTGGTGAATAATCCTATTTTATGAAACGCAGGTTGTTCGTGCATGCCGATAAAGAACGGCCGGGTTTCTATGCCTTTTTCGTACAGACGTTTTGCACACTCCGTATTGTCCATCCCGCAGGAATCTGATAGAACCAGGGCGTACATCCAGTAGACACTCTTTGCCCATGGTTCTTCAGCCGGTAACTGGATCCCCTGGACTTTCTGAAGACGCCGGGTATATTCCTGTGCCATCCATCTTTTCTTCGCGATAATTTCATCAATGCGTGCCATCTGGGCGACACCGAGTGCCGCCTGCATATTGGTGAGCCGGTACTGGTTTCCCAGCTGTTCATGATAGAATCTGCGGGGAGGCTGGAAACAAAGATCCCTGTATGCCCGGGCTTTCTTTTCCAATACTTCATCATCTGTGATGACCATGCCACCTTCTCCCGTGGTGACCAGTTTGTTTGCATAAAAACTGAAACAACTCATCGTCCCGAAACTTCCGCAGCGTTTCCAGGAATCGGAATTGTTGTGATGCGAGTGATATTCCGCGCCATGTGCTTCGGCCGCATCTTCTATAATTGCAAGGTGGTGATCTTCTGCCAGATCAAGAATTGGATCCATGTC
>DAOQAA010000071.1:0-6419 GCA_035353675.1 Methanoregula sp.
GGCCCGACAGCCCGGGGAAGCGGAATTGAGACCGATATCCGGCAGGCTGGTTACGCGGCATTCGGGAAGATCAACTTCAAACCGGTGGTCGAGCAGTCAGGTGACAGCTATGCCCGGTGTGCGGTGCGGGCAAAGGAGATGTTTACGTCTATCGATATCATCGAGCAGTGCGCAAAAAAGATCCCTGAAGGTCCGGTTGAAGTTAAAGTGACCGGCGCTCCTGACGGTGAGTACTTTGCCCGTGCCGAGCAGCCCCGTGGAGAGGTTATCCACTATATCAAGGGGAACGGGAAGAAGAACCTCGTCCGGCACCGGGTGAGGACCCCGACGTTCACGAACATCCCTCCGCTTGTCACCCTCCTGAAAGGCTGTGAGCTGGCGGATGTGCCGATTGTTGTGCTTTCGATTGATCCCTGTATCGGCTGTGCGGAGAGGTGAGACGGCATGACCTACTTTGAGATGACAAAAACGGTCATAAAAAGCCTTTTTTCCCGCCCGGCAACCCTGATGTACCCGGCAAAGCCGGCAAAGAAGATGGCACTTTCACGGGGCCATGTGACCATTGACCCGGCAAAGTGCATCACCTGCCGCACCTGCCAGCGCAAGTGCCCGACACAGGCGATCCTTGTCGATGTCAAGGAAAAGACATGGCAGCTCGACCGGATGCGGTGCATCGTCTGCAACTGCTGTGTCGAGACCTGCCCGACAAAATGCCTCTTTATGGATAACCAGTATCCTGATGCGATGACAGCGCGGGGCGGGATCGTAAAGGTGACAGTGGCCGGGCCAAAGAAGAAGGAACCGGCACCTGCGGCCGGAGAGCCTGCGAAGAAGGAATAAAGTTCTCACTTTTTTGTAATTGCATTATCCGGTAGACCGGTTTAACAGTTTGTTTACAACAGGGTGTACCCCCGCCACAGTCCCAAAGGGTGGGGGGGTAGGCCCCCTCCTGAGACAAAAGAGGGGTAGGGGGGTGATCCCCTGTTGAAGGAATTGATGGGGAGGGGGTAGGGGGCCTGCCACCCTCTCCGGATTTGGGATGCCCGGTATTTTTGCACTGGAAACCGGGGTTTGTTCGTGTGGAGTCTTCGACGAAAGATTTCTGATCGCAGTTTTTTTTGGGTACGTGGCTGTGGGCCGGCCCGGGCCAAAGGGGGGGAGGGGTTACCCCCCTGTTACGATCACATATGGGTGGGGGGTATACCCCCTCCTGAGATAAAAAGAGGGGAGGGGGGTGATCCCCTGTTGAAGGAATTGATGGGGAGGGGGTAGGGGGCCTGCCACCACCTCCCATTACAGATTGAGGATACGCTGCTATCGAAATGGCTTGGGCGGAGAGACTCAGGTTGATGTGAAAATATGGTTGCGGCCTCTCTGACTATCTGAAAATTTTCCTGTCATTTACAGAACCTTTTTGTTCTTGCACATCAACCGATCTGTAAATACCTGAAAATTTTACAAAAATTTTCAGATATTTTAGTTCGGGTGCGGGATGAAAAAACCACAAAAGCCTCCGGAGTTTGAAAAATTACTCAAAGATGGGGATCTTTTTAACGAATATGAGACATCATTTCTGAAAGTTCCCCAAAATAGTGAAGAAGCTAAAACAATTCATCAATTAATCCGCAGATTCAATGAGTTAGAATACATCCATTGGGATGATTTGTGCCGTAAAAAAATTCGTTATAATCCGCTTCTTTTCTGGTATTTAATACGTACAAATCGTGAACACAAGTACCAGAAGATCCAGATTGGTAATGAGCAATTCCCCTTCTACATCCCGGAAAGCTTCCAGAAGCAGCTTCATTTGATAGACAAAGCGTCTCCCGCATCGTTTGACTGGCTTTTTGGAGAAGTCCCCAGTGAATCGAGCAGGAAACAATACCTCATCAACTCCTTAATGGAGGAGGCCATCGCCTCAAGCCAGCTTGAAGGGGCAGCAACGACCCGACCTGAAGCTAAAAAGATCCTGCGTGAGGGGAGGAAACCAAAGAACACATCGGAACGGATGATCGTCAATAATTACCGGACAATTCTCCGGCTTAAGGAAGTGAGGGACAAGCCGCTGTCCCGCGATCTCCTCCTTGAGATCCATCACGAGATCACCAAAGGAACGCTTGAGAGCGAGAATGATGAGACCGATTTCCGGATAACTGATGATATTGTTGTAGGGAGCAAGACCGACCCGACAAAGATCTATCACTACCCGCCGGAATCTGCGAAGGTCCCGGCGATGATCGACGACTTTATCGCGTTTGCCAATGGTGATGATGAGTTTATCCATCCCATAGTAAAAGCGATCATCCTTCACTTCCTTATTGGATATATTCACCCTTTCAATGACGGTAATGGCAGGACAGCACGGGCGATCTTTTACTGGTATGCCCTCAAACACCACTATGACCTGATTGAGTACATTTCTATCTCGCGAATTTTTGTCCACGCGCCGGCCCAGTATGCACGGGCATATCAGCTGACCGAGACTGACACCAATGACATGACGTATTTCATTGATTTCAACATCAGGATCATCAGCCGGGCCCTGGAAGACCTCAAACATTACCTCATCCGGAAAAAAGAGGAGGAATCAGAATCCCTCCAGATTGTCGAACAGATCCCGGATCTTTCATTCCGGCAGGCTGAAATCCTCCGGGATTTCATCCGGCACCCGACACGGCACTATGCAATCAGTGAGATTGCCGGGAAATATAAGATCTCGCTGCCTACGGCGAGGACTGATCTCCTCCTGCTGGAGAACAAAGGGAAGCTGAAGAAGTACCAGGATGGCAAACGCCAGGTGTTCATATACAGGGAAGGGGAGTGGAAATGATCCTCTCTTCCAGCCTTACCTTGTCATCTCCTTGAGAGTATACTCTCGCATCTCCGGTTCTTTTTCCGGCACCATTTAACAAATAAGGTACTGTTGTCCGGATCCCAAAACAGACGGTCCCCGGATAAGGGAGCTCAACCTCCCTCTCCGGAAAACCCCCGCCATTTCAGGAAATCCCCGGCTTATCTCCGCCGTTTTGCCTCTCTTTCAAGCATCTCTGCGGCGCCAAACCAGTCCGGGTTGTGGGCCACATTCACGGTCTCACCTTCATAAGTCCTGTCGTGTTTTTCGAGAAGTGTCCGAAGTGCCCGTTTTACTTTATCCGGGCGTTTTGAGATCCTTGATTTCAGGGTGGATTTTGTAATTTTTCCCGTGGATACCTGATGGTGGTGCTCCTTACAAAGAACAATGATAACATTAGCCGGGTAATCGTTTGGCCGGTGGGGGGAGCGGGAGAGCATCCCGAGAATATGGATTTCAAGCGATTCTGGTGATTTTTCCGCATCGCAGTATTCGCATTTTCCGACTATCTCCTTGATACGGTTCTTTGTTTTTGTGGAGAGGACTATCCGGCTTCTCTGGGCTGAGGGAGTATTTGGTTCGAAATCAACAGCCATGTGAGACCCCTCATTATTGTGATATGCACCTTTCTGTATGCTGACTAATGTTCTTGGAAAAAGAACCCGGAAAATAAAAATGGTATTTACGTAACCTGCATATCGCCAAGCCACGCACCGGGTTTCTCGATAATTTCCCCGACTACCTTTGCGCCTTTCACCGCTTTTAACACCGCGTCCACGGCTTCGGGAGGGACGACGTAGGAATACCCCATGCCCATGTTGAACGTCCGGTACATCTCCACTTTTGAGATTTTCCCGGTCTCTTCAATCCACCGGAAGATTTCTGGCGGGGTGATTGGATTGTCGAACCGGAACCCGAACTTACTGAGTCGCAGGAAGTTTAAAAGTCCGCCGCCGGTAATGTGACACATCCCGTGCACCGTGCAGGTATCAGCAACGTGCAGGCTCTCGTGGTAGATCCGGGTAGGAGTCAGAAGTTCGCGGCCAAGAGTCTTGCCGTTGCTTAACTTTTCGTCGTAGTCCGCGTATTTCTCCACAACGTTACGGGCAAGAGAGAGGCCGTTGCTGTGGACACCGGTTGACGGGACACCGATAATTTTGTCCCCGGGCCGGATCTTCTCACCGGTCACGAGTTTGTCCTTTGACTGGAGGCCGACGCAGGTGCCGGCAAGGTCAAGACCGTTTACCAGTCCCTTAAGCGACGCCGTTTCCCCGCCCACGATATCGATATTTGCCTGCCGGGCCCCTTCGTTGAGGCCAAGCCCGATCTGCGCCATCTTGTCTATCGAGAGCCGGTCGGTTGCGATATAGTCCACAAACGCAATCGGCTCCATGTGCATCACGTAAAGATCGTTCACGTTCATCGCGATGCAGTCAATACCGACAGTACTCCAGTCCTGGAGCTTGTCGGCGACAAGCATCTTTGTCCCGACACCATCGGTTGTCAGCGCGAGCGCGTTTGTCCCGAAATCGATAAGCCCGGCGAAGTGCCCCACAGCGCCGAGCATCGTGTAACTGCCTTTCCTTCGGAAGGTCAGGTTTTTGATGAGCGCTTTGATTGCCGTTGCTTCAAGATCGATATCGACTCCCGCATCGCGGTATGCATTCTCCGTCATTCAGACTCCTCCGAGAGATGGAATTCATCGTGCAGCACCCGGACCGCACGGGGCCCGTCTTCCTGCCGAATCACAAACGAGATACTGGCTTCACTGGAACCCTGCGAGATCATCATTACGTTGATATTGGCCTTTCCAAGAGCGGAGAATATCCGCCCGCCCGATCCTGCGGCACCGGCCATACCCGCCCCGACGACGGCAACGGCACAGACCTCCTTGTTGTGCGTCACTTCCCGCACAATACCGTCCTTTACAAGGAAAGCCAGTGCATCCACTGCGGTCTGGAGATGGGATTCGTCAACGATAAGCGAAATGTTTGCCTCGCTTGACCCCTGCGTGATCATCATCACGTTTACTTCATTGTCTGCAAGGGCGGAAAAGATCATCTTTGCAACGCCCGGGCGACCGATCATCTGGGCGCCATTGATGTTAATCGACGCGACCTTGTCGATGTAGGTGAGCGCCTTTACCACCCGGCTGTCCTGGATGCCGTTTCTTACAATCATCGTGCCAGGAGCATCGGGATTGAACGTGTTTTTCACCCGCACAAGGATGTTCTTTCTCATAGCAGGATCAATCGAACGCGGGTGCATGACCTTTGCGCCGAAATACGAGAGTTCCATGACCTCGATATACGAGACGCTCTTTAAGACCCGGGCATCGTTAATCACCCGTGGATCAGAGGTCATGATGCCATCGACATCTGTCCAGATCCAGATCTCGTCGGCATCGATACCCGCCCCGATGATGGACGCAGAATAATCCGATCCGCTCCGGCCAAGGGTCGTCACGATTCCCTGTTCGGTGCAACCCATGAACCCCATGATGACCGGGATCTCGTTTGAGAGGAGCGGGTCGATCTTCTTCTTGATCCGCCCGTCGCTCTCGTTTAAGGCTGTTGCCTCGCCATGCTGGGGGGTGGTGAGGATACCGGCCTCGCAGCCGTCAAAAACCGTTGACGGGATACCCCTCTGCCGGAGTGCCGCACCCAGGATCGGGGCAAGCAGCCGCTCTCCAAAAGTGATCACATAATCCCTTGACCGGGGCGTGAGTTCCCGCAGGTTGTGGATGGCGGAAAGGATGTGCTGGAGACTTGCAAGGCGCTTGTCGATGACCGCTCCGACTTCTTTTACATAATCCGGTGCAGCCCCTTCAAGAGTTGTCATGTGGCGGGTCCGAAGCGCTGCAATCAGCGGAGTGACTTCCGAGCAGTTCTGTGCAGTCGGGAGTTTTTCTGCAATGGCGATGAGCTGGTCGGTCACGCCACGCTGCGCGGAGACCACAACCGCGATTTCATCGCCGGCTTTATGGTGTTTTTCAAGGATGTCAACAACGCGCCTGATACACTGCGCATCGGCAACGGACGTTCCGCCAAATTTCATCAGCAGTTTCATTTCGGCTCACTCTGGCTGTACCATTTATTTATGTAACTATACGGCGCACAGAATTATAATATGCATGCAGACGACGTGGTGGACTGCCATGTCCTGGTGATAGGGAGCGGCGGTGCGGGGGTCCGGGCGGCGATCGAGGCCGCCGGGCATGGCGACACTGTGCTCGTCACAAAAACCATTGCCGGGAAAGGCGGCTGCACCACGATGGCCGAAGGCGGCTACAACGCGGTGCTGAAAAAAGAGGACTCCTGCGAGATCCATTACGAAGACACGCTCAAAGGGGGAGCATTCCTGAACGATCCGGAACTCGTAAAAGTGCTCGTGCAGGAGTCCCCGCTGCGCATGGCCGACCTGATCCGGTGGGGTGCGGTCTTTGATTTTACCGATAAGGACGAGATCGCCCAGCGCCCGTTCGGCGGCCAGCGGTTCCCCCGGACCTGCTACGCGGGCGACCGGACCGGCCACGAGATGATGATGACCTTAATGGAGCAGCTCGATG
>DAOQAA010000072.1:0-6349 GCA_035353675.1 Methanoregula sp.
TTGTTGCGATGGGACCCCGGGCGCTCGCCGCCTCGTCGTGGCTCGCCCCGGGGAGCAAGCCTGTGCACGGGAAGCAACAGAATTTTTTTTTTTTAATATACGGGGGTCAAGGGGGCTTGCCCCCTTGGGCTGCCTCCCCCTCTGGGGGAGAGAGGGGGTCACCCTCTCAAATACGTTTTAATGAAGTGGAAATGATTTCTACAGAGAAAAAAAAGAGTATGGAGGGTAAAATGCACCGGAAGAGTCAGTTTGTCTCTTCCGGTTGTTCTGTCGTGCTGCTTTCCGGTGCTTCCGGTAAGGCCTGAAGTGTTACCTGGAGTACGCCGTGCTTGAGTGCATGCTTCATGGTCGCCGGGTCTGCCGGGGGCAGGGTTGCAGTGGCATGGTAAGGGCGCTGGGTGTTGTTGCCATCAATCGTGAGAGTTGTCCCGTCAAGCGTGATCTTTAAGGTTTCCTCGGTTACCCCAGGGAGATCTGCAACAACGCAGATCTCGTCGCCGATCCGGGTGACCTCGGGAACCGGTTCATCAGACCCCCCGGTAAAATTTGATCCGGGAGCGCCGGGAGCAACCGGTACGCCATCGATGACGATGCGGTAACCGACCACATGCGGCTGGAGGTTGGGGGAATTCTCCCCCATTTCTGCCATCAGCCGGTCCACCAGTCCGTTTATTGCGTTGATCAAATCCTTGTTATCGATAGTCATTTCTGGTACTCAGTTTGAACTCTTCATTTAGGTATTCTTTTCCAGTGCTTCTGTCAGTTTCTTAATTTCGTCGAAGTCTTTCGTTGTCGCATAAACAGCAGTTTTCAGGGCCTCGACCGCCTTCTTGTCCGTCGATGCACCGGTCGTTGACGCATGCCGCACGGCGGTTGCCCCGCGTTCCAGGATCTCTTTTTGGTCTGATGAGTAGAGCATGCCCCATGCCTGCCGCTCGGATTTCTCGATTGCCTCATCGTCCAGGGATCCCTTTACCTTCGTTAACGCGCTGTCGAAATGCGCCTTTGTGATAATCACGTTCTTGATTGCATCGTTGCGTTCATGTTCAGGTTTCCCGCCCATGACACTGATGAATTGACGGACCGCTGCCATCTTTGCCTCGCGGACGAGTGCTTCGATATCCGCGCCAACAAATCCTTTTGTTTTTGTGACAAGATCGTCAATGTTTACGTCCTTTGCAATGATGGTCCCGGCGTCGCCGCCAAGGTAGACCTCAAAGATCTTCTTCCGGCTTTCCTCATCCGGTGCCGGCACGTAGATATGGCGTTCAAGCCGGCCGGGCCGGAGCAGCGCATCGTCAAGCATATCCGGGCGGTTTGTCGCGGCAAGGACGGTGACGTTTTTGAGTTCCTCCATGCCGTCAAGTTCGGTCAGGATCTGTGACACGACGCTCTCGGTTACATGGGACGAGCCCATGTAGCTGCCGCGTTTGGGGACAAGCGCATCGACCTCATCGAAGAAGATGATTGACGGTGCTGCCTGCCGCGCCTTCCTGAAGATCTCCCGCACGCCTTTCTCGGATTCCCCAACCCACTTGGATAGCAACTCGGGACCTTTGACCGAGATAAAGTTGCATTCGCTCTCGTTTGCAACAGCCTTTGCAAGCAGGGTCTTACCGGTCCCCGGCGGGCCAAAGAGCAGGATACCTTTTGGCGGTTTTGTCTGGAGCCGCTCGAACACGTCCGGGTATTTTATCGGCCACTCCACGGCTTCCTTTAATGCCTGCTTGGTGTCTTCCAGCCCACCCACATGCTTCCAGGTGATGTCCGGCACTTCGACAAGAACTTCGCGCATTGCGCTTGGCTCGACGTGCAGGAGCGCGTCACGGAAGTCCGCTGCGGTCACCTTGAGATTGCTCACAAGACTTTTGTCGATCTTTCCTTCTTTTAAGTCCTTTTTGTCGGTCTTTTCAAGGACGGCACGCAGTGCATGCATCGCCGCTTCCTTTACGACAAGGCTGATGTCGGCGCCGACAAACCCGTGGGTCTGGTCGGCGAACTCTTTTAAGAAGATCCGCTTCTTTATGCCGTTTTCAGTAGCCAGAAGTTGTGCCTGCATGTCCTTGATTTTCTTTGCAATCTCCTCAGTCTTTTCTTTGGATTTTTCGTCACCGGCCGGGACCTGTTCTTTTTGTTTTTCCAGTTCTTCGATCTGCTTCTTGTATGCGTTGAGGTTAATCTTGTCGTCGGCCGTCAGGGTGTCGTTTTCAAGCCGGATCGCTGAGACCTCTAGCGGGACGTTGCGGGCGTGGATCTGGAAGATCTTGAGCCGGCCCTTGATGTCCGGGATGCCTATCTCGATCTCACGGTCGAACCGGCCACCGCGCCGCAGCGCCGGATCGATGGAATCGGGCAGGTTTGTTGCCGCGATAACAATGACCTTGCCACGGCTCTTTAAGCCATCCATGAGGGCGAGCAGTTGTGCCACGACCCGGCGTTCGACTTCGCCTTTTGTTTCTTCACGCTTGGGCGCAATCGAGTCGATCTCATCGATGAAGATAATGGACGGTGCGTTCTTCTCCGCCTCATCAAAGATCTCCCGGAGCCTTCCTTCACTCTCGCCGTAATACTTGTTCATAATCTCGGGGCCGGAGATCGTGATGAAATGCGCCTGGACTTCGTTTGCGACCGCTTTTGCGATCATTGTTTTACCGGTCCCCGGCGGGCCATACAGGAGGACGCCCTTGGGTGGTTCGATACCGAGCTTCTCGAAGATCTCCGGGTTACGGAGCGGGAGCTCGATCATTTCCTGTACCTGTTTGAGCTCACGGTCGAGACCTCCGATATCCTCGTAGTGGATGTCAGGGATTGCTTTCTTCTGTTCTTCTTCAGCGGCACGGCCTTCAGCCTTTCCGGCTTTTGCCTTTGCCGATACCTGCCCTACCTTAATCTTAGTGCCCGATACAACCCTTACCGCACCCTGCGGTTCAACGGCTGTTACCGTTACAACCGTCGCCGTGGAATGCATCCAGTCCGACCCGAACGGGAAACCCCCGAAGCTGCTGAAGAAATCCTCAAAGTCCGGTTCCTGCGAGGCCAGGCGGTAAGACTGTCCCGGTACGACAATCTGTCCCATGAGGTTCTCTTTAAGGAACTCTGCAAGGGTGCCTGCATCTACAGGCGCACGGGCAGAGGCAACCTGGAACTCGACGCTCTTTGCATCCTTAACGGTTGCTTCCCGGATGGTTACCGTTTCACCAATACCTACACCGGCTGACCGCCGGGTATACCCGTCAATATGGATATACTCGGTCCGCTGTGACGGGTACGCAATTGCATAGGTCTTATTGAGACCTTCTATTTCGATCACGTCCCCGCTGGACAGGTTAAGCCTGTCAATCACCCGCCACGGAAGTATCGCAATGTTTCGTCCGACATCTTCATTGCTCAGTGCTTCCTGAACGGTCAGTTTTACGCCTTTGTTATCTGTCATAATCGTAAGCCTCCTTTCGGATGGTTTACCATAAGTTAGTATTGTCCAGTATTTAAAACATTGCGTATCGGAATCTGTCACCCTTGTGAGGGTAGAGGCAGGGTGTTAACCGGCGTGGGACACTCTTTTTCATATTTAGGGCGCGATTCAACCGTGATGAGAGATCCTGCAGGAATTCCGGTCATCTTTGAAAAGTTGAATGCCATGTGGCAAAAGTATCAGGACATGAGGTTCGGACAGCTTGTTACCTGTGTCTATTCATTGAGTCCAAAAACTCACAAAATATAATCAGGTAAGATTGTTTTTTTCAATATCGGGGATACCGGGTTTGAAAGGATACTGGATTGGGGGATAGAAAAATGACTGAACTAAAAGAATTCCGCTCAAATTCTCGTGCGGCTTGATGGATCTGTGATAACCCTGCGTACCTTCAAGGAACCTTACGATTCTCCCCGCCGCCCCCGAAGGGGCGCCCCCGCGGCGGGTCAGTGACTAAAAATGAGATGCAGGTAATCTGCCCCGCCGTGCCCAGTGAGGGGCTCCTTGTGGCGGGAATCTTTCGTTCCAATTTTACAATACACATTTTACAAAAGCAAAACCACCCCCCCTCACCCACCTGACCAAAAGAATGGAGGGGGGGGGTCACCCCCCACCTTCGCGGACACAAGGGGAGGGGGGTGATCCCCTCTTTGAACAAGAGAGGGGGAGGGGGTATGGGGGTATCCCTCTCGCATTATTTTTTATTTTGGAAAAGTTCTCCGATGAGAATCCTGTGTGATATGCTGGCTTTTTTAAGCAAACATGGAGGGGGGGGTATACCCCCACCTTCGCGGACACAGGGGGAGGGGGGTGACCCCCTCTTTGAACAAGAGAGGGGGAGGGGGTATGGGGGTTACCCCTGCCTCATCATGCCCCCCCCATAACCCCCTCTTGTGAAACTGGGATCCAGATCGCGCCACTAAATTTTCCTGCTACCAACCCCTCTGGTTTTATTATCTGTTGAAGATCCCGGACCGGCTACCTGCCCGGTCCTGCCACCGCTTCAAGCGCCTGCCGGAGCCCGGCGGTGCGCTTCTGGATCTCGTCAAAGGATTTTCTCTGCCAGTAGACAATGTCCCGAAGTTCTTCGGCCTGTCGGGTAATCTCATCGCTTACGAGTTGTTTTCCTTTCAGGTATTCAACCCGGTTAACGAGATTTACAGCCTGTTGCAGGACATCACGTTTTCCTTTTGCATAGAGAAGGTCCCATGATTTCTGCTCGTACCGCTCGATATCAGCGCCGTCAAGCGTCCCTTTGACATTTTCAAGCGCAACGTCAAAGTGCCTGCGGGTAATTTTGATATTGTATTCTGTCGTTGCGCTGTCGGCAACCGTTGCTTCGCTTTTAGTCAGCTCATCAATGACAAGCGTCTTTACTTCACGCACCAGCGCTTCAATATCAGCGCCGACAAAGAACCGGGTCTTTTTTACCAGTTCATCGATATTCACATCGGGACCAAGGACATCTTTTAGATCCCTGAGATATGTCGTAAGGATAGCTTTTCGTGCCGCTTCATCGGGCGGCGGAATGTAAAGGTGTTTTTCGAGCCGGCCCGGGCGGAGAAGTGCCGGGTCGAGAAGGTCGGGACGGTTTGTCGCGCCGATGACAAAGACTTCTTTTAATTCCTCGACACCATCAAGCTCGGTCAAAAACTGGGAGAGGACGCTCTCGGTGACATGAGTGGAATCGGCAAACGTTCCCCTTTTTGGGAAAAGCGCATCGATCTCGTCAAAGAAGATAATGCAGGGCGCGGACTGCCGGGCTTTCCTGAACGCTTCCCTGACATGTTTTTCGGAATCGCCGACACCTTTTGCGAGCAGCTCGGGACCTTTTACCGAGATGAAGTTGAGCTGGCGCTTGCTTGCGATGCCCTTTGCAAGCAGGGTTTTCCCGGTCCCCGGCGGGCCAAAAAGCAGGATGCCTTTTGGGGGCTTGTAATTCAGTTTTTCATATATCTTCGGGTAGCGCAGCCGTCCCTCAATGGTTTTAACGAGCGTATTCTTGACTTCATCAAGGCCCGCGATATCATCCCACGGGATATCCGGAACTTCGATAAGGACTTCACGAAGGGCGCTTGGCTGGACAATTTTTCTCGCGGCGTCAAAATCATTTTTTGTCAGTTTGAGCTGTTCGATAACCTCGGCCGGGATCTCCTTTTCGATATCGATAAGCGGGATGATCTTCCGTATCGCGTTCATCGCCGCCTCTTTTACAAGGAGTGCGATATCAGCGCCGACAAACCCGAACGTCGTTTCGGCAAACGCGGCAATATCGACATCCTTTGCAAGCGGGACCCCCCGGGTATGTACCTGGAAGATCTCGTACCTGCCTTTAGTGTCCGGGATACCGATCTCAATCTCGCGGTCGAACCGTCCGCCCCGGCGGAGCGCCGGGTCAATTGAGTTGGGCAGGTTTGTTGCCGCGATTACGATGACCTGGCCACGGCCGGCAAGGCCATCCATGAGGGCAAGCAGCTGCGCCACAATGCGGCGTTCAACCTCTCCTTGTACATCCTCACGTTTCGGGGCAATGGCATCAATCTCGTCAATGAAAACAATTGATGGCGCATGTTCTTCAGCGTCATGAAACTTATCACGCAGGGCCTTCTCGCTGTCCCCGTAAAACTTACTCATGATCTCGGGGCCGGACAGCGTAATGAAATGTGCATCGACCTCATTTGCAACCGCTTTTGCAATCAGGGTCTTACCGGTGCCCGGGGGGCCATAAAACAGCACACCTTTTGGTGGTTTGATTCCCATTTTTTCAAAAATTTCCGGGTGGCGTAGCGGGAGCTCTATCATCTCCCGGACAAGCTGGAGCTCGCGTTCGAGCCCGCCGATATCCTCGTACTGGATATTTGTGATCTCGCGTTTGCT
>DAOQAA010000073.1:0-5810 GCA_035353675.1 Methanoregula sp.
ATTGCTGCCCTTTCTGCTGCACGAAACGAGCCACGACTCATTACCGGAGTATCCCCGAATTCCTGATATCACGAAAAAGTTTCCCTGTTAAAACCTGTTCCGGGATCTTGAAAAAACGATACACCCGCTCGATCTCTTCGGGCCCGGCCCATCCACAAAAATCCATATTTCCGGAAATCCATTGAAGAACGCAGGTAGATACCGAAGCGGCCGCATGATACCCGGAAACACCTTTTCAATAGTGCACAACGCCCGGGATCTGATGAGCCGTTTCGTTGCTGAAAAAAAGGGGGTGGAGGAAAGATCCGTTTACCTGTTCCGGACCTGGGGGCATACGATCCGACAATCCCGGTACCTTCACCTCCCACGCTAAAATTTTAAAACCTAAAAAAATCCAGTTATCTGCCATGTACACCCGGGAAGCATCGGCTCTCGATCTCTTTACGGATTCGATACGGATCATGGGCGATGCCACCCTGTGCGGCGTGATGGAGTTTGACCGGCACCTCAACCCCGCAGCTCTCGAAAAAGCCATACACGCCTGCCGCCTCGCCAATCCCATCCTTCACAGCCGGCTGGTCCGGGGGAGGGGGCCGGCCTACTGGGAACTGACAGATCCGGGGAACGTCCCCCAAATACCGGTGGAGGTTTGCAACGGGGACTATCACCCGCATGTCATCGGGCCGGTCGATCCGTATGGGCCGGTGCAGTGCCGCGCCCGGATCCTGCGGAGGTCTTCGGGAGATATCATCGTCATCAACCTCGCCCATGCAGCTGCTGATGCATACGGCCTCCAGGCGCTGATGTCACAACTGCTGCAGGAATACACTAATCCCGGCAGCATTCTCCCGGTCACGGGAGGGATCCCGGAACGCGACACGCTCTGGATCCGGAAACTGCTCCGCGAAAAAAAGCCTGCATTAACGGATCTGACCGTCATAAACCCGATGTGGCCCGATCCGTTCGGCACATCAGACGGGCCCATGTCATTTCACAAGGACTGCATCAGTCCGCAAATGCTCGCGGCAATTCGCACACATGCAAAAGATCTCGGGGGGAGCGTAAATGACGCGATCCTTTCGGCCTACTTCCTCGCCATAAGCGACATCACCGGACACAACGGCCCGATCCCCCTCTTCTTCCCCGTCAACCTCCGCCAGCACTTAAACGACGGGTCCCGGGTGATGACTAACCAGGCCACAAATGCCTGCTTCACGCTGGTGCGCAAACCCGGAGAAGGAATGAAAGAAATTTTTCCCCGTGTCATTCATGAAACGCGGGCCCTCAAGGCAGGGTGCATCGGGGTTCCCGAACAGGTCGGGATGGACGAGGCCTGCGACCCGGAGGGGAAAAATATCCGGCTGATGGCGGAGAAGATGGCAGCCCTGCAAAACGACGGCTTTGCAGATATTTTCATATCGAACCCCGGGACGCTCACCCTCCCGGAAACGGAGGGACTTACCGACGCCTATGTCTGCTACCCGGGGGGTTACATGCCCACGACCTGTTTTATTACGAGCACGTTTAAGGGGCATATGACAATCACGATGGGATACCAGGACCGCACGAAAGCACGGGAAGGGACAAAAAAAGCGCTTGCTCTCTTCGTGAATTATTTCGAGTCGCTTGCGGACGGTAAAAAATAAGGACGAAACGATCAGAAATTCCAAAGAGACTCCGACAGGGGACCGGATACCCTTAATGCGTTTCGCAACGCTGGTACTGAAGGAAACCGCTTAAATGGACTGTACCGGCTATATCAAACGATATTTTTTCCTGATTCTCGGCCTGTTTTTCATGGGCCTTGGGATCAGCCTTGTCACAAAATCAATTCTTGGGACACCGCCGATCTCAAGCATCCCGTATGTACTCTGCCATGCCGTTCCCGTCACGTTCGGAGAACTCACCTTTGCGCTCGGCATGGTGTTTCTGCTTGCCGAGATCCTGATAGTGGGCAAAGATTTTCCAAAACACCAGTACCTCCAGGTCTTTGTCGCCCTGTTTTTGGGCGTTTTCGTTGATATCGGGATGTTTCTCTCCGCACCGGTACACCCGGATTACTATGCCATACAGGTTTTCGTCCTGCTCCTTGGCTGTGCTGTTCTTGCGCTCGGGATCTATGTCCAGGTGGCGGCCAATGTCATCATGAACCCCGGGGAAGGCGTGGTAAAAGCAATTGCCGGAAAAGCCGGGGTACGGTTTGGGATAATTAAAATTATTTTTGACACCTCGCTCGTCTGCACCGCAATCATCATTTCGTTTGTCCTGTTCGGGAACGTAGTCGGCATCCGGGAAGGCACGCTCATTTCCATGCTCCTTGTCGGGTATATCGTTCTTGTGTACGGCAGGGTTTTGGGATCACTTCATTTTGAAAAATGGCTGGCAGAGTAAGATTTCCTGTTTTTCCCGCAGACACGCCATGAGTGTCAAAGAAAATTGCAGTTTTTTGTACACAATCCGGCCTTCCAGGGCCCGGACATTTTTTAAAACGATGCCGGTGGGTCCGGATCCGCACGTCCGGATCCGGTTCGGGTGGGGCCGGCATCAAAAGGGTGCAGGGCAGTATCATTTCACGTGAAGTGCCCCTCCCGGCATGTTCCGGGAATACTCTGTCAGGGTCAATTATAATATATAAATTATTAATATGGCACTGGTTAACATTATCCCTGACTGGCATCCATGTGTGAGCCAGGATAATACAGCCATTATTTATTGTTCCCTGATCAGTGACTGCCAAAAACAAAAACGGACAGTTACTATGCAGTTTGTAAAATCCGCCCGGCGGATCGTGGCAGCAACACTTCTTACGGCAGGACTGGCGTACCCTGCCTGTGCAGCAGTCTGTCCCAAAGGACACGGGGCATGTCCTTCCCCGGGCCGGTGTTTCCTCTTTGTCGATGCTGACGGGAATTCCCTCTGCGATTATACGGCACGGACCGGATCGCAGGCAACGCCTTCTGCACCATCCGGGACGCAGCAGGCTGTCAGCACGGTAACACCGGCACCGGATACAACAGTAACCGCAGCACAGAACATGTCTTCCGGGGGATTTTTGGATACCGTCCACCTGTCCGCTCCTGTAACGGGGATCCTTCTCTTCCTTGTTTTTGCCGGGATACTCTTTACCCTCTTTAAGACGGGAATTCCTGGAGTCCGGATCAGGGACACCATCCCGGCCCTCGCGCTCTCGTCCCTCTTTGGACTCGGGCTTTCGCTCGTTGCCACTTCGGTCCTTGCCGGGGATCTCGTGAACGGCACCGTGTATGCTCTCATCTACATGGCGGCGGGGACGCTGCTTGCCGCGTATCTCTGGCACACGGGCGTGATGACCCGGAAAACCGTACTTTTGGCGGCGGGACTTGGTACGCTCGCAGGTTTTGCGTTCCAGGCCCCCATCATGCCAGCAGAACTGGGCGGGATCGTCAACATCGCGGCCGGCACATCGGCATTCAGTATTGGAGTTGTCGTGATCTGCGCCGTCATAGTCCTAGCCCTGCTGACCGGGAGGACGTTCTGCGGCACCATCTGCCCGGTGGGGTCCCTGCAGGAGATTTGTTCCGAAGTCCCGGTAAAAAAGATCGTGGTAAAACAGACACGAATCCTCGAACTCGTACGGCTTGCCGTCTTTATTGCAACGGTGATTGCCGCACTCGGGTTTGTCGACATCTTCGAGTATTCCGGGCTGTATGACCTCTTCTCCCTGATGCTCTCCGCTACGCTCATCGTAGCGTCAGTTCTTGTCCTGCTCTCGGTCTTTGTGTACCGGCCGGTCTGCCGGATCCTCTGCCCGTTTGGTTTACTCTTCTCGCTCTTTGCGGCGTTCAGCCGGTTTTGGCTGCGGCGCTCGGACGCGTGTATTGACTGCGGTAAATGCGAGAAGGCCTGCCCGGTATCAGCGGCCGGGAGGTCGGATTCAAAACGGGAGTGCTACCTCTGCGGCCGGTGCACAGAAGCCTGTCCGGTCCCAAAAGCGATCAGCTATTGCTCACATCCGGGAGAATCTCAGGCCCGGGAACCGCACACTAAAAAAATCAGCTCACCGGGACAAAGATCTCGGTGAGGATCTCTTCCGGCTTTACTGCACGCGGGTCGTTTGGGTAAAATTCCCGGACAGGCCCGGTAATGTGGAGGTTACGTTCGCAAATCCACGCAAAAAGTTTCTGGTATGTCGGTTCGCAGGTCTCGTACGGCCCGTGGTGGACGGCCCGCACCATCTTTCCTCCCGGAAGTTCGTACACGCTGATATCCCCGCTCCCGTGTGCCGGGCCGGTAACCGGCCATACCACTTCAACCATTGCCGTGCCGGTGTTGTTTGCCTCCTTTACTGCTTCAGGCGATATCTCGTGGCAGACAAACGCCGGTGCTCCTGCACAGGTAATCCTGTTTTGTTCAATAAATCCCCAGAGCTGCATGAGGAGTTCCGGGATCATGGCATATGTTCCGGTCTTTTTTATCCCGACAACCTGTTGCGGGCCAACCGTAATGAGGGTAATCTCTTCCATAGGGTTCACAAAGATACTTATTTTCTCATTATAAAAAACCAAAACCGGATGGGGCGAAAGTATCAGGACGGGGGGTCTGCCGTTTTTTCATTATCCGGCCAAAACTCTCACGATACGGAAACATTTGATAAGGGCGGAAAACTTCACATCACATAAGGCACCACATATCCCTTTAAGATCATGATGTTCATCCCCGTGCCAGGCACCCGGTTTTGTCCCGCGAACAATAAGGAACCCGGGCCGGGGGGATTTTATTACCGCACAGGATGGATGCTCCCATGAGTGGTGAATTTGAAAATAAACTGGAAGGGCTCTCAAAATATATTGTCACAAGCCCTTCGTGGATCAAGTCGCTTGCCGTCATTGTCCTCCTGTGCGGCTGCATCGAAATCATGGCGATGCTGGGGAACGACAGATCCCTCGCGAATCCTGCCCTGTTTCCCATCGCGGTATACTTCCTCCCGGCGCTTGCCGCCCTTGCCCTGACACCCTGGCTTGCCCGCCGGTTTTCCGGGAAACTCACGTATGACTGGTCGGGACTCACTGCCGCTATCGGCCTTGTCCTCTCGCTTTTTATCTCGCTGTCGCCCATCCTGCTGTTCCGGTTCTCGTTCCCGCTCTTCTTTGCAGTGTCGCTTGCATTCGTCTTCGCGTTCCGGATGCTCCTTCTGGCCGCTGTCGTCGATTTTCACCTCCGGCGGGTCGTCATCCCGGCACTTGTTCATTCCGGTATTGCCGTGATCGGCGCGGCGCCGTTCCTTGGCCTCTCGTTCGTCCAGCTCTCCGTTCTCCTCCACATCAGTTTTGCGGCAGGCGTCCTCCTTTTTATCATCGTAATCGAACGCCCGATGAAGGCAAACTTCCGGGTCGGACCTCTTGAACTGGCAAACGCATTCCTCGCCCACCTCTCGGAAGGCAGCCACAAACTCGATGACTTTTTCCGGAGCATCGGAGAGAGCGTGGTCGTGCCCGAGGTCTCGCTTGTCATGCAGCGCGAAGGGAAAGAGGAGATTTTTGTAACGGTGCCAAACGTCCACCCCGGCCCCCTTGGGGAAGTCGGAGGAAGCAACCTGCCAAAGATCCTCCACGGAATGATCGGGGAGGCCTCGATGGTCTTCCACGGTTCCGCCTCGCACGATTTCAACCCGGTAGATGAAACCGAGGTCCGGAAAGTCGGCGAAGCCGTCCTTGCCGCCCGGCCGGGTCCCTGCACAAACACCGGCTGCACCCGGTCGGCCCGGTACCATTGCGGATCGGTGGATGTGCTCGCGCAAGCGTTCGGGGACACGGTTATCGCGATTGCGACCC
>DAOQAA010000074.1:0-5740 GCA_035353675.1 Methanoregula sp.
GGAACTCCAGCGTATCAAGGCGCTGCTACGGGGGACGACCAAGGGGCTGACGGTCACCGAGATATCGAGGAGTATCCAGGTCAACCGGAATTCTGTCGCAAAATATCTCGACATCCTTCTCACCTCCGGCCAAGTCGAGATGAAAGCGGTCGGCTCGGCAAAAATTTATTCGCTGACAAAACGCGTACCCATCAGCTCCATCCTCAGCCTCTCATCGGACTATATCTTCGTGATTGACAACAATTCAACAATCACGTACGTGAATGACAATGTCCTCAATTTTGAGAAAATCAGTGCAGATGAAATTGTCGGGAAGACCATCGACGAAACGTCCATTTCATTCTTCTCGATCCCCGATATTCAGCGGCTGATCCGCGAAAGCATTGGCGGGAACGAGAGCACCAAGGAACTGGAGATCACAAAAGACGGCCAGTCCTTCTTTTTCCGGGCAAAATTTGTCCCGAGCCTTCTGGAAAACCGGAAAAAAGGACTCCTTCTCCTGCTCGAAGATATCACGGAGATCCGGCAGTACCAGAAAACGCTTGAAAACACGGTGGCCGAACAGGGCAGGGAACTGACGACATCGTACCAGGAGCTCAACACCGCGCAGGAAGTTTCCCGGGAGGTTAAGGGTGCATTCGAAGAGAGCGAGCGGCGGTACCATAACCTCATCGAGCTTGCGCAGGAAGGGGTCTGGACGATCGATCCCAACGGGATGACGACATTTGTCAACCGGAAACTCACCGAGATCCTCGGCTTCTCTGCTGAGGAGATGCAGGGTCAGCCGGTCTTCTCGTTTGCGGATGACGGGAACACTTCGATCCTGAAACGGCATATATCCGGACTGAAATCGGGAAAATCCCAGTTTTTCACTGTCACCTTTACAAAAAAAGACGGTTCCCCGGTCTATACCCGGCTCGCAGCATCCCCGGGACACGATGACAAGGGAAAATATGCGTATGCGCTCTTCCTTGTCTCGGATATCAGCGAACTGAAGAAGGCCGACGATGCGGTACGGCAGAGCGAGCTGTATTACCGGACCCTGATCGAGACATCCCCGAGCGGGGTCATCACGATAACGCCGGACGGGCATATCCAGACGGCCAATGCCCAGGCAGTCAGGATGCTCGGTTATAAGGAACTTGATGAGGTGATCGGGAGGAATCTCTTTGATTATATTGCGCCCAATGACCTCGAAAAATGCAACAGCACGCTCAAGCGGGCAGCCGAAAAGGGATTTACGAAAAGTACTGAATGTACGCTAATCTCCAACGACAGCACCGGCTTCTGCGCTGAGCTCAATGTTTCGACAATCCGCAACCGGGACTCCACGATCTCCACATTTGTCTGCATCCTCTCCGACATCACAGAACGCAGGAAAGCGGAATATCTCGTGAGGAAATCCGAAGAGAAACACCGGGCGCTCGTGGAAGGGATAAGCAATATTATCTTCACGACAGACTTAAAGGGCAAACTGACCTATGTCAGCCCGGTTACCAAGACCCTTCTCGGGTATGACCCCACAGAGTTGACCGGCAAACATTTTTACATGCTTGCACCTCCGGACGAACGGCATAAGTACGGCCTCATGCTCAAGACCGCCCTTTCGGACAAAACCGGGCCAGACGAATTCCGGATGGTAGACAAAGAGGGGAACCTGCATGGCGTACGGATCATTGCTTCACCATACCGGGAAAAGGACAAACTTGTCGGCATCAACGGAATTATCGAAGATATCACGGACTTAAAGAAAGCGGAACACAAGCTCAGGAAGATCGAGCTCCAGTACCGGGCTGTCGTTGAAGACCAGACCGATCTCATCTGCCGGTTCCACCCTGATTTTTCGATAACCTTCGTCAACCCGGCTTTTTCCCGGTATTACCAGGTATCGGAAGCCGAGAGCCAGAACATGAGCCTGCTTGCTCTCGTGTCGCAGAACGAGCAGGGGATGCTTCGGGAGACGGTAAAAAGCCTCACCCGGGATGTGCCGGTGAAGACGTTCGAGCACGAAAGCGTCTCCTCCAGGGGGGGGGCGCATACCTACTATACGACAATAAGGGCGATTTTCAATGCCAGGGGGGAGGTAACCGAGTTCCAGTTGAGTTCCCGTGATATCACCGAACTCAAGCAATACTACGAACAGTTGCAACACCTTCTCGAAGAATTGCAGCTTCACCAGGAAGAACTGGAGTCCCAGAACGCGGAACTGATCCTCCTGCGGAAGAAGGCCGAGCGTTCGGAACGAAAATATCTCGATCTCTACGACTTTGCACCTGCCGGGTATTTTACACTCGCCCCGGCAAGTCTCATTACCGGTGTGAACCTGGCCGGGGCCGCGATGCTGGGAGAGAGCCGGGAAAGCATCATCGGCCAGCAGCTCCAGGACTTTATTGCCCCGGAGCACCAGGATACGTTCCTCTCGTTCTGCCGCCGGATCTTTGAATCTTCGAGAAAACAGAAGTGCGAAGTTGCACTCATCCGGCAGGATTCCCGTGAGCAGCTTATTATCCAGGCCAACGGCAGGAGGATAGATGAAGAGCCCGGCGAAGAAAAGCAGTGCCGTATCGTCATGACCGATATTACAGAACGCGTCATGGCAGACCGCGCATTGCAGGAAAGCGAGGAACGGTTGAAGACGATCATCAACGGTTCACCGGTTCCTCTTTTCGTGATTGACAAGAATCACCGGGTCATTTACTGGAACAAAGCGGTCAGCGCCTGCACAGGCATCAAGGCAAAAGATATCATCGGCACTACCGGGCACTGGAAAGGGTTCTATCCGGAAGAGAGGCCGTGTCTTTCGGATCTTATCGTTGACGCGGCATACGATAAAATTCCGGAGTTATATCCGGGGATTGCATACAAATCCCGGCTTATCGAAGGGGCTTACGAGGCAGTAAATTTCTACCCGTCCGTGGGGGAACGGGGAAAATGGCTCCACTTAACGATATCGCCGGTGTATGACACCCGGCAGAATATCATCGCGGCGCTGGAGACCTTCATCGATATAACGGACCTCAAGCTTGCGGAAGAGACCGTAAAAAGCGCCAATAAAAAACTGAATACCTTAACAAGCATCACCCGTCACGATATCATCAACCAGCTGACCGTGCTCCTTTCCTATATAGAGTATATTGAGGAGAAGCTGCCGGAAGAACATGCAATACGGAAACATGCCGAACGCATCAGGGCAGCAGCAAACGCGATCCAGAGCCTTGCGGTATTTACCCGGGAGTACCAGAGCCTTGGGATGGAGATGGCGCAATGGCACGATCTTGCCAAGCTTGTAAACAAGGCAGTGGATAAGGCAGACGCCGGTGCTCTTTCAACCCATATCGATACGAACAATGTCCAGATCTATGCCGATCCGCTGATCGGGAGAGTGTTCGAAAATCTCGTTGACAACTCAATCCGGCACGGGCAGAATGTATCGGAGATCGGAGTGTCATTCGAAGAAATAAACGGGAACGGCAAGATTATCTTCAGCGACAATGGTGCGGGTATCCCGGCCTCCCAGAAGACCAGAATTTTTGCGAAAGATACGAACAAGTCCAAACGGTTCGGGCTTTTCCTGTCGAAAGAGATTTTGAATTATCACGGGATTTCGATCAAGGAGACCGGTGTGCCGGGGGAGGGGGCCCGGTTTGAGATCGATGTGCCGAAGTCGAGGTATAAGGTCGGCTGAAAATCAAACCTGTACCGGGGATATCTCACTGGTATGTCGGAAAAATTATAAATATTTTAATAAAATCATTTCTTGTATTTTGCAAGCACAAGATCCCGGTTATTCTTTGCAGTAAGATATTCTGGCGCAATTTCGAGAGATTTATTAAAAGATTCGAGTGCTCCCGTGAAATTTCCAATCCTCATCTGTGCTTCTCCGCGACTGTTCCAGACATTTGCGAGATCGTTTTCCAGCGCCAGTGCGGAATCGTATGCCTTGATTGCCTCTTCTGTACGGTTAAGACGGACAAGAACATTCCCCTTATCTACCCACGACCGGGTGTATGCCGGATCTGCTACGATTGACTGATTATAATATGAAAGTGCAGTCTCATAATCCCCTTTTATATACGCATCAAATCCTGTGTCATGCAGATTCACTGCTATAGGAACGGGGGTAGTCGTTGAGGCTGCACGGGTTTCTGAGGAGGTGTTTATACACCCGGAACTAATCAGAGTCACGAGAACCAGGATCAGGACTGAAACAGACAATCTGTGAAGACGCATAATCTTTTGATCTTTCACGACGCATAATAATGTTGCTGTTCTTCATAAGGTTATAAAAAAAGATTCGGGATACAACCCGAATCTCACCCGGTTTTGTAATTAGAGAGAAACTAACTTCTTCAGGTTAATGAGATGACTCAACAATCTCATTTCTTAATAAAGACTTTTAATAAATTTTAGATTTAAAATTTTTTAGATTTTTATTAATTCTTTCGGCTCCTGGCAACATGAACGATAAAGACTACTCCCAGCAGCATCGAAACCGGCAGTGCAATCGAGGGGAATTCAGGAACCGGGATATCCGGAATCGGCACTTCGATGATTATTGCCTGGGTAGATTCACCATTCCAGAGGATAACCGCATAGACATCGCCCGGCCCCGGAGAATACGAACCACCATTTGCTTCTGCATCTGCAATCAAAGCACCCAGTTTGCCACTGTCCTTTGTACCTTCAGGAGTTCCCCACGGGATTATACCTCCATCAAAATACCAGATTGCTGCCTGAACCGTGTACTTGTTGGCATCGCCTTTATGATTCAGGATATAATTGATCTTATGCCAATTTGCTGAATTGATGGAAGTTGGATTTGCGCCAAGACTTGAATAAACGTCAAATGTATGGGATCCCGAATTAATTGCCTGTTGCGAATCTGCACACCATCCGGGGTAGTACCCATTTGGAAGATCCCCGTTTCCTCCAGAGGTTATTGTCACATCCCAATAGGAAGTTGCCCCTGGATTACTAATGGTTGCAGTAACAGTCGGTGGTAACGCCGCTGATGCAGTGGCGACAAGGGCAAGAATTGCAACCACGAATATACTGCTCAATAATAGCTTTCTCATGTTTTTCAGCTCCCTCCAACCAACCATGGTGGATGATATTCCATTATACTAAGGCATAATAAATTGTTGCGAGGCGCCGGTGCATTGCATCGAGAGAATGCATAAATTATACCTGAACCAGATTGAGAGAATCGCAGATAGTTCAACATGTTAAATGCCAGAAAATGATCCTGCCGTAAACGTTCTTTTCAAAAAATGGCATTCAGTATGCATAAAACAACGGGTCAGTTGAGTTCAAATACCGGGTAATAAAGACAGCCCCTTTTTCAGAATATCATTCATAAAAACTACAATGATATCAATCAAATTTTCAGGAGATTCATGGGAATTATCACCAGTATCATTAACAGTGCCGGTGACTTCAGCGGTGACTTCATTATTCATCTGCGCTCCGTCAGGATTGAAAACCCGGATCTTTTCGGGATCTACCTGAGTATGGAACACTTCACCACCGGTAATTGAATCTGACAAAATTTTATAATCAATGGCATTTTCCTCTTTTTTTCCAGTGACAACATCCACTTTTTTTGCAAGATTTACTAATCGATCCCCCTGGCTGTCAATGTATGATCCGCCAAGCAGGGTGAATTGTAAATTATTCGTATTTTTCCGGACAAAGACCGTATCAGCATCGGTGGTAAACCCAGCGAACGATGAAGTGCCGG
>DAOQAA010000075.1:0-5623 GCA_035353675.1 Methanoregula sp.
GACCTTGCCCTTGCAGTTCAGCATGGCGTGAAAGTCTCGGTCGATTCCCTTGACGAGCTCCACCAGCTCGATGCCGTCGCCCGCAGTGCCGGGAAGGTTGCAGAGATCTCGTTTAGGGTCAATCCGGCACTTGAAGTCCCGACGCACCCGAAGATTGCCACCGGCCTTGCGACAAGCAAGTTCGGGATCCCCCATGAAAAGATCCCGGATGCGTACCGTGAAGCACTCGGCTGCAAAAACGTAAAACCGGTCGGTATCCACTGCCATATCGGGTCGCAGATACTTGAGGTTGTGCCATTTGCAAAGGCCGCAGAGGTCATGGTCCGGATCGCAAAGGAACTCTCTGATATCGGGGTAAAACTGGAATTCCTCGACCTTGGCGGGGGCCTTGGCATCCCGTACCATCACGACACCGACCCGGCGCCGACGCCGGAGGATTACGCAAAGGCAGTCATGCCGGTATTCCTTGCAGGGATTAAGGCGGCAGGAATAACCCCGGAGCTCTGGATCGAGCCGGGACGTTTCCTTGTTGCTGATTCGACCGTGCTCCTCACCCGGGTCAACTCAACGAAGTCCGCCCACAAACGGTTTGCAAACGTGGATGCAGGTTTCAACCTGCTTATTCGCCCAGCCATGTATGATTCATACCATGAGGTAATTGTCGCAAACCGTGCAGATGCCCCGCTGACATCCGTGTATACGGTCACCGGACCCATCTGCGAGACCGGGGATATCATTGCTGCCGACCGGAAACTCCCGGAACTTGCATCCGGCGACCTGATTGCCGTGCTTGATGCCGGTGCATACGGGTATGCCATGTCCTCGCAGTACAACGGCCGGCCCCGCTGCCCTGAGGTGCTCATCCACGGGAAAGAGGAAGCGCTCATGCGGCGCAGCGAGACCCTTGCCGACCTGACCGGCACCATGGTGCGCCCACCCTGGCAGCGGTAAGCCGGGAGGCATGTTGTGGTACTCTTCCACTACGCCCTTGTTGACGACCTCATCTCCCAGGAAGAGTTCGAACGGCGCGTGGAGGAAAAGATCGGGGAATGCGGGGACCTTCTCGATGAGCCGACTGCTGCGATGCTTGTCATCGGGGCTCTGGGGAGGCAGCATGTCAAGGTCAGGGAACTCTCCGGTAAATCCAGTCTTTTTTGTTTTTTTGCGAAAGTAATCGACAAGACCGAGCCAAAGGAGTTCGACCGGAAAGACGGTGAGAAAGGCTGGGTTGCCACGCTTCTTGTTGGTGACGAGACCGGTACTACCCGGGTAGTGCTCTGGGACGAGAAAGCGGGAGCCGTCCTTGAGATCGCCATTGGCGACGTGCTGGAAGTGATAGGAAGGCACCCGGGAAAGAACAACCGGGAGATTTACGCGCTTGCCCTGCGCAAGGCTACCTGCGAGATCACCTGTACTGCGACAGCCGGGGGGGACGGTTCCGGTTTGTCAACTGAACCGGTCGATCTCGATGTGCTCCTGATCGGAACAGAGGAACCCCGCACCTTTACACGCCGTGACGGGACCCCTGGTGAGCTGATGGAGTGCGTGATCGGCGATCCATCCGGGACTGCCCGGCTCGTTGCATGGGCGCCGGACCTGCTCCGGGATATCCCGAAAGGAAGCGTGATCCATATTGCCGGTGCAAAGCCTGACCGTCGTTCCGAGGGGCGGGCTTACAGTGTCGACGAAACAGCCACGGTCAGTCTTTCCGATGCCGCGGTCACCGTTCCCTTTACTGCGCTTTCTTCGGTGAGCGATACCGGTTACTATTCCGTGAAGGGGGAGGTTGTATCCGTGCAGGAACCCCGGTCGTTTACTTCCCGGTCAGGAACGCCTTCATGGGTGCGGAATATCCGTATAGGGGATGGCAGCGACGTGGTCAAAGTGGTGCTCTGGGGGGAGAATGCACTGGTACCGGTCCATCCCGGTGACCTCGTTGAGATTTACCATGCCACAGCAAAGCCCGGTAAATTCGGGGATATTGAAGTGGGGGTGGGCCGGGGGAGCGCCTTTTGTGTCCCGCATGGAATAACCCGACCCATCTCCTTTACCGGCACGATTATACCCGGTAACGGGTGCACGTTTATCGACAACGGCATTGAACGGTTTCTTGTAGAGGGGGACTTTGCGGCCGGTTGTGATATGCGGATAACCGGGATACTCTCCGGCAGCCGGATCATTCCGGATACCATAGAACCGGCAGACAAGGATCCAAAAGAGGTGGCCGGCCGGCTTGCAGCCCTTACAGCACGACTGGATACCCCGCCCGGTCCAAAATAATCACTTTCACCCCGCGCACGGCCCCGTGTTATAAAGGTGAGATTAAAATGTTGATGTGCCATAGGAGATGTACGAGAAATGGCTGACAAACCTTTGGAGATTGAAGATTTACCCGGTGTCGGACCAAGCACGGCCGACAAGCTTCGTGAAGCTGGCTACCTTTCCGTTGAGAGCATTGCAACCGCCTCACCGGCTGAACTTTCCGAGATCACGGAGATCTCAGAATCCACTGCAAAGAAGATCATCAAGGCAGCACGTGAAGCTGCAGATATAGGTGGATTCAGGACCGGGAAGGATATCTTTGAGCAGAGAAAGGACATCCGGAAACTGTCTTTTCGGGTCCCGGAAGTTGACGCACTGTTGGGCGGGGGCCTTGAAACACAGGCTATTACCGAGATGTATGGCGAGTTTGGTTCCGGTAAAAGTCAGATTGTCCACCAGATGGCGGTTAACGTCCAGCTGCCTGAAGACCAGGGCGGCCTGAACGGAAGCGTGATCTATATCGATACTGAAAATACGTTCCGTCCTGAGCGTATCGAGCAGATGGTTGCAGGCCTTGGGATCGAGGGTCTCCCGGACACACAGGAGTTCCTTGACAATATCCATATCGCCCGGGCCCACACGTCCGACCACCAGATGCTTCTTGTGGAGAACTCCCGCGACCTTGCAAACGAACTCAAGGACAGCAAAAAACCGGTGAAACTGTTCATCATCGACTCGCTCACCGCACACTTCCGGTCAGAATACGCCGGGCGTGGAACGCTTGCCGCACGACAGCAGAAACTCAACCGGCACATGCACGAGCTCTTCAAGCTCATTGACGAACACAATGCGGTCGGACTTGTTACAAACCAGGTCATGTCAAACCCGGCTGTGTTCTTTGGCGACCCGACAAAACCCATTGGTGGTAACATCGTGGGTCATACGGCAACCTTCCGGATCTATCTTCGGAAGAGCAAGGCCGGCAAGCGTATTGCTCGTCTTGTGGACAGCCCGAACCTCCCCGAAGGCGAAGCACCATTCATGGTTGAAGAAGCAGGACTTAAGCCGTGTTGAAAGCGCTCTTAACGGATGTTGACGGGACAATAACGGATTCCAGCCGAAGAATCAATACCTGTGCGGTGGACTGTATCCGGTCGCTTGTAGATGACGGCATCGAAGTCGTCCTTGCGAGCGGGAACACACCCTGTTTCATGGATGCCCTCTGCAAGATGGTGGGCACCAATGGGACATTTATCGCGGAAAACGGAGGGGTATACCGGATCGGTTTTACCGGCCCCCTGCGGATCACCGGCGATCAGGCTATCTGCCGTGCTGCACTTGAAATGGTGCAGGATTATTACCGGGAAAAAGGGATCGAGCTGAACCTCTACAGCCCCACGTACCGGTTCGCAGATCTTGCGTTTGCCCGGACGGTGCCGGTTGAGGAAGTCCGTAAAATTCTGTCAGGCCGCCCGGTGCAGGTGATCGATACCGGGTATGCAATCCACCTCCAGTCCGAAGGTGTCAGCAAAGGAACAGCCCTTGTCGCTCTTGCGGGTGACATGGGACTTTTCCCACAGGACTTTTTTGCCATAGGGGACGGGGAAAATGACATCCAGATGCTTGAAAAAGCCGGCCGGGGCGTGACCATAGCAAATGCCCCCCCAAAGACAAAAGCTGCCGCATCTGATGTTATGGAAGATGGATATGGAACCGGCTTTGTACAAGCCGTAAAAAAGTATAGGTCTTATCTTCGGGCCAGGTAACGGTCAACGACGATATAGTCCTTGATGTCTTTTACTGCTTCAAAAGGTACAACCAGCAGGTTGCCCTCTTCCAGATTGTAACCTTCGGTGGTAAATGACTGGTCCGGGTGGATGATCAGGTCGAGAATCTGTCCTGAATCAAAATCGACCCTGATATTCTTGAGTGTCCCGATAATCTTTCCGTCATTGCTCATGATCTTTTTTCGTGAAAGGCTGCGGGCAAATGTACGAGTCATAAAAAAAATGAAGATGTATTAATATATAAAATATTCTGAAATAACGGGGCTTTGACCGTTATTTTGAAAAATAAATCCGCTATTATCGTTCTTTTTATGCGCGTCCCGCATGGATGAAACAGGGATTATAAAAAAGCCTGAAATGGCGTTAAACCCTGCATCAGAGCGAGGGAAATACCCGGATTATATCGCTCTGGGTGAGGATACCCACCGGTTTTCCGTTCTCGGTCACAATAAGGCGGCCGATCTCGCGCTCCTTGAACCTCCGTATCACTTCAAAGAGCTTGATATCCGACGGCGCTTCGACAACGTCATGGGTCATCACATCAGCAGTCTTCGTGTCCAGGGGAAGGCCCCGGTCAAGTGCTTTTGTGATATCGCTCATGGTAATGATGCCCGCAAGAGTGTCCCCATCCATAATCGGTGCGCCGTGAATATGGTGCCGGTTAAAAAGGGCAATTGCCTCCTTTATGGTCTGGGTACCTGAAAGCGACTTGAGTGGTGTACTCATGTAGGCTTTTATCGGCTGCTTTGGAAGCGAGATCATTTCTGAAGTAGTGATAAGGAGGGACTGCTTTGCCTCGTCTTTCCCGAACACCTCACCACGGATCAGGAGTTTGTTCACCGGGGTCGGGCCAATCGTGATCTTATCCCCGATTTCAAAGATCTTCGCACTGCCGACAAGCTTGATAAGTGCATGGCAGATGTCCGGGTGGCAGAGCGTGGTAAAATCGATCTCCTGCACATGTGCCCCTTTCACGACAACACCGCCACGGCTGATTGGCACATCGTAGTCCCCGCCGCCCACGTTCATACTGAGTTCCTTGTAGGCAAGCTCTGTCGGGATATAGCCGCCCTTTGGCCCCGGAACTCCGTCAACAAGGCCGACCGCTTTTAAAGACTGCATCTGGTTACGCACAGTACCCGGGTTCCGCAGGATAATTTCGGCAATCTCCTCCCCTTTGATGGAATGAGACTGCTGGTGGTAGAGGGTGATGAGCGTAATCAGGATATCCTTTTGGATAAGGGACAGCTCCATAACGATAAGACGTATCACATTCTATGAATATATAGGTTGGAGTTTTGTGGAATTCGAACGGATGCCAACAGTGCCCACTGCAGATGAGATCCTTGACCGGAGCTTTCGCCGTGCAGCAAAGAAGCGTAAAGAGAAGGATAACAAGGATCGGGCAAACGAAGAGTTTGTGCGGGCCGTCGGTGCGGCGATCCACGACCGGCTGGTCTACATCATCCGGGGATTCCCCGAGTTTGAAGAAATCCCGCCCTTTTACCGGGAGATGGCGGACATCCTCTACGGGGTCGATAATATCAAGCAGTCCCTCGGGGCGGTTGGCTGGG
>DAOQAA010000076.1:0-5470 GCA_035353675.1 Methanoregula sp.
AAAATTGTTTTTTGCAGATCCTATCTGCAATTGCTGGATTTCATATTTTCGTTGTTCCGGATTACCGATATCCTTTAGCAGATTTCTCTTCTCAACCGGATGTTTCTGGGGAAAAGGTGGTTTCCGAAATGATTCCTGATTACCGGGACCGGTCAGTGGTCTGGTAAACGCTCATCGAAAATAGTCCCATTTAGAATTTTCGGGTATCGGTATTAATCTCGGTTTTCGTCTTGTTCGGTCATCTTTATGAGTAAATTCATCTCGTAGATGTAATTATTATTACAAGGACTCTCATTTACATAACTGTTTTCCTTTATGGCGTTATCCAATTTTCCCCATAACTGTCGTAACTTCCGGAATAGTCCGGGCATCCCAGTATTCATACATCGACCGGAGGCTCTCTTCGAACGGGATCGTGGGTTTCCAGCCGACATCGTTCTGGATCTTCCGGTAACTCCCGATGATCCGGGGATTATCGATTGGGCGGATCTGGGATTGCTCTTCTTTGACCTGAACATCGATACGGTACATTTCAGAAAGGAGGGTGACAATCTCGCGAATCGACCGGCCTTTGCCGCTGCAGATATTATAGACTTCCCCGCGTGTTCCCCGGGTCAGCAGCAGCTGGTATGCCTCCACCACATCATGGACATCAACAAAATCCCGGATAATCGACCCGTTGCCGATATGGATAACCGGGTCCTGAAACCCGCGGGCAATTCTTGCGAACTGTTTCACGATTGCACTGACCACAAAACGATCCGTCTGCCCGGGGCCGCAGTGGTTGAAGGACCGTGTGCAGCAGATGTCAAGGCCATACCCTGATGCATATATCCCTGCCAGCTGCTCCTGGGCGACACGGGCAACCGCATAAGGGTTTGCAGGACACTGGGGCCTGTCCTCCGTGATGGGCAAATCCTCCTCGGATACGATACCATACTGCTCTGATGATCCGACAGAAAGGACCCGTGCACCATTGTCGTTGAGCCTTACGGTATCGATAATGTTTAAAAAAATATTCGTATTGTTCATGAAGGAAGCAACCGGGGTTTTCCAGCTCTCCGCAACCGAACTCTGCGCAGCCAGGTGGAGGATGTAATCCGGCTGGATCTCTTCGATGAGGGATTTTATGTTGGGGATATCGTTCAGGTCAGCGATATGGAAGTGGTGGTCGTTGAGCCGTTCCGGTATGAGCGGGACAAAATCCCACGCAGGCTTTGAACGGCTGATGCCATGAATTTCAATAGTATCATGATGAGATGTCAGGTAATCAACAAAATATCCCCCGACAAAGCCGCTGATGCCGGTGATAAGGATTTTTTTCATGGATACTCACTCTTTTTGGTATTCCAGAATATTAAAACAGGAGTGTGTGCGGGATTTATCGCTGCATGGATTCAATCCCTGTCAGAACCGGGATGAGATTCCAATGAGAGTATTCTCTGGTATGCCGAATATGTATTCTCCGCCGCTTTTTTTATACTCTCTGCAAACTGCGGGAGATCAAATTCCCGGGCACGCGCGATACATGCATCATGATACTGTGCAGGGTTTTCTGATACCCGGCGGACGGCAGCGATAATTGACGATATGTCAGGATTCACCAGGATACCGGTTTGAGGTGTTACCGTCTCGCGGAATCCTCCCGAATCCATGGCAACAACAGGTTTTCCCGCTGCCATGGCCTCAAGGGGGGTGAGTCCGAAGTCCTCGTCCTCTGCAGTACAGATTAATCCCCTGCAACGTGCAAAAAGGTCGCACAATTCTCCATCTGGTATTTCTCCAAGAAATGATACGTTCGGAGGAAGTGCGGTCTGGATTTTTTTCGCATACGCGGCTGCATGATCGCCCTGTGCAAAACCCCCGGCAATAACGAGTTTTTGTTCAGGCATGGTTCTGAAACACTCTATCTGTAATTCAATCTGCTTCTCCGGGTAAAGCCGGTTTACTGAAAGCCAGAAATCACCATACTCAGAACATTGAAATTTTAACGTATCTACCGGGGGATAGACGACATCAGATTCCCGGTTGTAATACGTCCTGGTTCTCATCAGGACCGTGTGTGAGTTCGCAACAATATGATCGATATGTGAGACTGACCTCTTGTCAGCAACCTGGAAAATCCCTGCATAGCCACGGAAAAAAATCCGGTAGAGAAATGGTAACGTGGTTAAAAAACGTTCATAATTGTCATAAAACGCCCGCACCGGAGTATGACAATACCACAGGTTCGGGTGGTGCCGGTGCGCGGCATAATGTGCCCAGTTACCGCTGAAAATAAAAAGATCATAGGTTTTGGAAAAATCACAAAAATAAAATTTCTGGGCTGCTGAAACCTGCTTGAGCCCGGAAAATTGTATCGTCTTTCCCAAACTGATGACGCGGACGTGTGGATCAATTTTTTTTACCGCGTCGGTATCGGTCGTGATAATATCCGCATCAAGGCATTTTGCCATTTCGATGACTACTTTCTCCCCACCGCCGATTGCACCGAAATAGTCATGGAAGATTGCGATTTTCATCTGTCTTCTCCTGTCCACCGTGATGCGGAGATAATGGATATATTTTCAGGTTTTTTCCTTACACATTGTTTAGAATGACAACCTCATAATACGCACCGGTCGTCTCTTTTTATTGCCGGATCCGGGAACCTGCCATTTGCTCATATAAACGTAAATAACCAATCTTTATCGTATCTCAAAAAAACCACTAAGTACAAAAAATGAATTCCCTTTTCACCAACGAACTGCCGATCACTGTCTCCGTGATCCTCCCGGCGCTCAATGAAGAGCGCACCATTGCAGACTGTATACGGAAGATCGAGACGGTTTTTTCAGAGAATTCCATCACTGGTGAGATCGTTGTTGCTGATTCATCCACGGATAAAACAAAAGATATTGCGCAATCCCTCGGGGCAACTGTTATCCATCCGGAAAAACCCGGCTACGGAAATGCATACCTCGCCGCCTTCCGGCATGCCCGGGGACGGTATATTATCCTGGGGGATGCTGACGATACCTATGATTTCTCTGAAATCCCCCGGCTGCTTGCCCCGCTCGATGCAGGAGCGGACTTTGTTGTCGGATCAAGGTTCAAAGGTACGATCCGGCCCGGGGCGATGTCCCCTCTTCACCGGTATATCGGCAACCCCCTTCTCACGTGGATGATCAATTTTATCTTCGGGACACAGTATTCCGATACGCACAGCGGCTTTCGTGCGATCACCCGGGAAGCACTTGACCGACTTGTGTTAACGACCGGGGGCATGGAGTTTGCCTCGGAGATGCTGGTGATGGCTGCAAAAGAACAGCTGAAGGTCGCGGAAGTGCCCATCGATTACTTTCCCCGGCAGACCCCCTCGAACCTTCACAGTTTTGCCGACGGATGGCGGCACATACGGTTTGTGCTGCTCATGAAGCCCCTTCCATTTATTGCAGTCCCCGGTCTCCTGTTCTCACTTGTTGGTATCCTGCTGATGGGTATCTTTTATTTCGAGGGAAATGTCGAGTCATCGCACCTCCATACGTTCATTCTCGGGGCAATTTTCCTTATTGGCGGTCTCCAGGTTATCATCACCGGTTTTCTGATGAAGACCTATTCGGTTGTCCACGGGTACGAGAACAAGGCCGGGATTATCGTGAGCCTGATGCAATATCACAATCTGGAGAAATTCCTGATACTGGGTGCCTGTATCTTCCTTGCCGGGGTATTGCTGGGATTCAATATCATCATCCGGTGGTTCTCGGTGAGCTTTGGTTTCCTCTCGGAGATCACCACTGCAATCACGGCACTTGTCCTGATCGTGAGCGGTATTCAGGTTTTTCTTTTTACCGTCTTCCAGAGCATGATGCTGTTGAATGAGAACAACGGTTCCGGCCAGGGAGCACAATGAAGATCGCCTTTGTCTACGATGTGATCTATCCTTACGTGAAAGGTGGCGTTGAAAAACGTATCCATGAACTCGCACTCCGGCTTTCTGCCCGGGGGCACGATGTGCATATTATTGGCATGAAATACTGGGAAGGGCCGGATTTAATCAGAAAAGACGGTGTAACCCTGCACGGCATCTGCCCCGCACAACCGCTCTATGCAGATGGAAGAAGAACAATCGGGGAAGCGATCAATTTCAGTGCGCATATCATTCCGTTTCTGAGACGCGAAGAGTTCGATATTATCGACTGCCAGCAGTTTCCCTATTTCCCCTGTTTTCCGGTAAAATTCTCATCGGTGATGAAAAAAAAGCCGTTCGTCATAACCTGGCACGAGGTATGGGGGGACTACTGGTATGAATACCTGGGATGGAAAGGTGTTTTTGGGAAAATAACCGAACGCATGGTCGCAGGATTCACCCAAAATCGTGTTTCGGTATCCGGAACAACAGCAAAAAAGCTCCATTGCCTTGGAGTACGTGATGAAGTCCACATTATTCCAAACGGGATTGATCCAGGCCATATAAGATCCATCCCTACCGGCACAAAATCCTCCGATCTCATCTTTGTCGGACGCCTGATCAAAGAAAAACATGTGGATGTGCTGGTCCGGGCGTTTTTGTTGCTCCTGAAAGAATCCCCGGACCGTACCCTGCTGATACTTGGCGATGGGCCGGAGCGGAAGGCCATCACGTCCCTGGTGAAGGATCTTGCCCTCGAAGAAAGGGTTCTGTTACAGCCATTCCTGGATTCCCACGACGAGGTCATCGGCACGATGAAAGCGTCCCACGTCTGTGTCATACCCTCTACGCGGGAGGGCTTTGGCATCGCTGCGCTGGAAGCGCTTGCCTGCGGCCTTCCGGTAATTACGGTGGATCACCCGGATAATGCCATCAGGGAACTGATTACTGAAGAAACCGGGTTTCTTGCATCGTTGTCCGCTGATGATCTTGCAGATAAAATACGGGTTGCCCTGTGCAGGTACCCGGAAATGGTACCGGCCTGTAAGGCCTCAACCGAAACCTATGACTGGGACCGGATTGTTGATCGGGCCGAGACGTATTACCAGGTACTGACAGCCAGATAAGCAACACCTTCTCCCTTCCGCATCATTCTCGATATCTGGTGGTGACCTGGGGATGTTTCGACTGATCAGAAATTGCCATTCAGCGACTTCCCGCTCGTCACCTCGTCTTCTGTCACATTGAAATACCTGTTCGTCCCGGCAAGGTGATACGGCCCTGTTGCATGCACCTCATACGGGTTCCCGGTCGTAGAATACGGAACAATAAATTCGCCCGCAATGCTCTCCTGCCGGTAGGTGAATGCCCGGCCGGTATTCGTCACGAGCGGGAGTTCAATGATACCCGTCCCTGTGATATGGGCTCCTTTGACATATCCGAATATTTTTACCATCCTGATGCCCGGCAGGGCGATCGGATCGGATTCCGGAAACAGGGTGGCCGAAGCGTTATTTCCCGATTCATGCACCAGCCGGTAATGCCGGAGTGCCGGTACTTTTTGCAGGGGCTTGTCCGGCA
>DAOQAA010000077.1:0-5291 GCA_035353675.1 Methanoregula sp.
CGGAGAAAAGGGAGGATCGCTGTTTCTGTCTTGCCTGCGATCTCTTCGCATCCCATCACATGAACCTCGGGCATTTCTGCACACGGCGTTAAGGACAGTGTTCTCGGGAATAATTTCCCGGTCTTATGCGGGACCGGGAAAATATTTGTGATTATAGTACTCCATTGTTCCACCGTGAGAGTGCCTCCTTACCAAGGAGGAAGTTGCAGGTTGAAATTTCAGACTTTTATTTTTAATCCTGTCGGATTCGACGGGTTTTGAACATCCTTACAAAAAAATCCGATGAATGACTTTATCCTTCGGACTTCCATTGCTTTACGCCCCGGGAAACGACTGGCCCTCTACCTGTCCACCGTAGGGTATAGCGAAATGGAACTGCTCGATAATCCAGCGGCTCCCGGTATTTCTCATCACCATCGTGGACCGGCCGTTCATAGTCTTCTTCCCGGCACCCGGGATGGTAAACGTGATGGCCGAATTTGTCATCAGCTATGCAATCCGTCCCTCTCCAAAGATCTGCGTGTCCGTGAAGTTGACCGTGTTTATCGTAGCCTGGCTTATATCACGCCGGATTTGCCGGATAAATTCATTCTTGTTATGGATCACTTCATCCGCACCGCTGCCATATCCGCAGATATCGGGAGAGAATACGGCAAGGAGTCCCCTGATGTCCTTGTTCTTGTACGCGGTGGCGTACTGCTCCATCGTTGCTCTGACTTCTGTTTTCTGTACGTCTGAAAGAGTCATGATACCCGATATCCGTTATAATTCTTTATTCATGTGTTGTTTTGAATCCGGTGTTATCATGGCTTTGTACAAACTAAAAAAAAAAGTACAGGGCAATACATTTGTAATTATGCCGTATTGGGCTAACCGGATGTGTCAGGTTGTAATCCTTCACAAACCAGCATTTATGCAGGGCTGTAACCTTACACGATTGCCAGAAAAAAATTCAGGTTTTCTGGTTTTCTTCAAGTATCTTATCCATATAGGCATTGGCATTCTCAATGAAGATATTGACATAATCCGGTGACGGGATTAAGGGCAGTTCCAGTTTCTCGCTGGTATTTTTGGAAATTTTCCCGTCCCGCACAACTTCAGCCCCCGCTTCGCGGAGCAGTCCTTTGTATGCGTCGATGAACGGTTTTAATTCCTCTTCCTGCAAAAGCGATCCCGCTCCCCGGTAGATTTCCCCGGCAAACGTCGTATTGTAATTCCTTGCCATTCTTTTGGTGAGGAGACGCAACACCTGGAAATGGCTCTGCTCCGGGAACCCGGCGTTTGCCATCATGACAAATACCGGGTCTTTCTTTTTCCCGCTGACATGCCGGACTTCCCCGTCCGGGTCTTTTTCAAAATGGGGGTCACCGGTTGGCAGGAGCCGGTCGATGAAATCTTTCATGATTCCGGATACATTGTCATTATACAGCGGAGTGGCAAACACAACAACATCTGATGCAAGGTACTGTTCAATCAGTTCTGCCATGTCGTCCTGCTGGATACACTCGCCCGGCGATTTCAGCCAGCACGAGAAACATCCAAGGCAGTGCCCGATCTTTTTCCTGGCAAGAAAGATGGTTTGTGTGTCTGCACCGGCATCGTTTGCCCCGGCAAGGAATGCATCCACCATCACCTGCGTATTGCTTTTTTCCGCCCGGGGACTCCCGTTAAGTGCAATAATTTTCATACGATCTCCTCATTATCAGAACAAATCCGGAACGGATCTGCCAGAGGGGATACTCGTATAGTGGGAACATGAAATTTTTGGTGCGAAACGATTATCACAAAATCTGTGACGTGACGGCGATCATCATCCGGTGTCGATCCTTCAATAACGGTCTTTTTCGCCTCTGCCACGTATTATAAGTCGTCCGGAAAAAGGTGGCCCGTAAAAACCCGCTATTTTGCAGGTTTAAGTGGCCTTTATTTTGCCCGATTTTTGAAAATACTTCCAAATTGCCGTTTGTTCCGTCGGCGTGGACATCGTTTCTTGTGGAACCGGAAAACGGGATCGCCGGATTGGCAATCCGGGGTTGTATCGGGCGTATTTGGGATCTGGTCTGGCGAAAGGAAATGCTGCTCCTGATGTGAGGGATAAAGTCACAACTAATGAATACATTTTTTATTCAATTGAATACATTATGTATTCATGCTGGAAGCGCTTATCTCTTCAAAGACCCGGGTGAAGCTCCTTACGCTTTTCCTGCTCAATCCGGGGAGCGAGTTCTATATCCGCGAGATTGTCCGTACAACCGACGAGAATATTAATGCTGTACGCCGGGAACTCGGTAATCTTGAAGCCTTCGGTCTTCTTTTCGGAGAGAAAAAAGGAAACCAGCAATATTATACCGTTAACACCGGTCATTTCCTTTTTCTTGACCTCCAGAAGATCGTATTGAAAACGGAGGGGATTGTCGGGATACTGAAGCGTGCCCTTGGATCTGACGGGATTACGTGCATGTTCATTTATGGATCATTTGCCCGGGGAACTGCCGGGGCAAAAAGTGATATTGACCTTTTTATTGTGGGGTCGCTTGATGAGGACCGGCTTATTCCGGTTATCCATTCGTGCGAACAGGAAACCGGCCGGGAGATCAATTACACACTCATGACCGCCGCAGAATTTTCCCGGCGGAAGAAGAACAACGATCCTTTCGTAAAGAATGTAATAACAGAAGAGAAGATCCTGATCAGTGGTACCTGCGATGATTGATGATCTCGAACGGGAAGGTCTGATTAAACGACTACCCTACGATAAGAAAAAAGTGGATGATTCACTGGCACTTGCGTACCGGGATCTCCGGACCTCTCGCACGATTCTCCCGACGGACCCGGACTTTAGCGTATACTATCGCGTATAATGCGGTACTTCAGGCTGGCCGGGAGAGAATTCTGGGTTTCGTTGAGGAGTGGTTCTATGTGTAAACTAATTTCGGGATTTCACAATCAGTTCCGTTATAAAAAAAAATTTTAAAAGACTCTCATTCATTTTTTAGTAAAAAAAGACGTTTCTTAAGGGCTAAAGCCCCCGCCACGAGGACATCCCCCTATTGCGATGATGTTGTATTACCTAATCTCATGGAATAATTTTGGATTTTCTTTATCTGGCTCTGATTTTATGAGAAATATCAATTGTTGAAAAATTTGGTGGCTTTAAATGATGAATCACCTGTTTTTAAATTTGTTACATCACGGGGTTTTTCTATACTCTCCATTCTCTACCGTAACAAAAATTGAGAACCGGTGCCGGTTATCACCTTTTAAAAACTAAAAAAATCCAAAAAAAAAGAAATACGCTAAAAGGACTTCGATACAGCCATTGTGAACCAAAAAAAAGGGAAGGCCTCGATACTCAAGTACAAAAATCACGACCGCCGAAGTATAAAAATTGCTGGGTTCCCGGAGGTGTACCCTATTTATCAGGGTAAGATATATATTATTTAATTTATACCATAAATGTTATATCTGATAACCCGGGGGTGACAAAGACCAGGTGTAATCTGACGGGTAACTGGCGAATTTGCCATTTCTTATCTTTTGGTACAGTTATATGAATGCAAAATCAGTCGAAGAGGTATAAAGAATGTATGGTTTAGTGGATGTAGTGGGAGCGGTAATTATTATCGTTGTCGGTTGTGGTATCATCCTCATGATCGTTGACCATCGGATTGTTGTTGTACATCCCGGGGGTCCGGATCCGGATCCCTGGATAATTGCCCTCACTCCGATCGGTGTCTATATTGCGACACTTTTATCCTTTACTTCTCTGTTCCCTGCCGGGGATAACCTGGTAGCGAGCTGTTTTAACGTTATCGCATCTGCCGTCGTCACGGCTGTTTTGTCCGTCATGATTGCCCGGACCATATCAATGCCAAAAACAGTTGCAAAATAAAAAATGAAATTCTCCTCTTTATTTTGGTTCAGTCAGGGCTAAGTACTCCCCACTCCTAATTATTTTTTACCCGAAAGGCGCCCGAGGGTGGAGTAAAAAAACATGACAGACTTTGTCCAGAAAAGTGAAACCAAGCGTGCGGTTCGTAAACTGACGAACCCGATCGAGGACGTAACGAAATTTAACTCAATCGTCCAGTCCGTGATCACTACTAACCCCTTCGAGTGTGTAGCGTATATGACCGCCGGCGAGAACCATCCCGCCGTTGAAAAAACAAAGGAAACGTACACTGCAAAATTCGTGTACCAGGATGAGGACGCAAAAGAGGTCGGGAACGGCTCGGAGAGCTACAACACGATCGCCGGCTACACAGCCGGTATTACTGCCGTCCTTGCAAACACCGCAAATATCTCGGCTCACCAGGGAATCCCGGCCCACAATTCGGACGGGGACACGTTCTCATCGACCGTCAAGTGCCACGATGCGAACGGCGAGATCTTCAGCCTGGTATTTGCCCGGGACCATATATCCCTCTCGTCCTACGAATCTGAAGAGATCCGTACCAAGGTCGAGACATGGGCCGACCTCGTGCCGGAACTGGGCTAACTATCGCTTGAGATGGCAGGATAAATGAAGAGAGGATCCTTTTCCTCTTTTTTTTCCTGTCATTCTCGCGGAGGGCTTTCGTATGGATTACGAATTTTCAGGGCTTGTTCTGGGAGCTGTGCTCCCGCTCTATCCCCTGCTCTTTGCCATCTACCAGAAGATCGGCAGGTACGATGAGGTAGTAGAGGAGTTCAAGAAACTTCAGGACGAGCACCAGCATTACAAGGAGGCGCATCATGGAACCTGAACAAAAAACCGGAACAAACAACAGAACCGAAAACCCCCCGGTCGCGACCGTGACCGGCCTGTACCGGGGCACCTTTGCCGGGCTTGTCCCGCTGACAGTAAAGACCCCGCTTTCGCAGGACCAGGTGCGCCGTAACCCGATCTTCTACGAGCTTGACCTCACGTATGGAAAGTCCGATGAAAACCTCATCATCGACCTGATTTACGACAACCTCGCTCCCCGGAGATTGCAGGACCTTTTCCGGGGGACTGATATTCCCCACGGGATCCGGTTCTGGCCGGACTGGTTCGATATTCCGCCGTATGATGAGATGCACGACCTTGACGGGCGCCGGGTGTACCCGCGTGCGCCAGGCATTCATACGGTGCAGATCCGCACGGCCTGCCGGAAGTTCGCGCAAGAAGGCCGGGTCCGGGATTTTTCGCCCGAACATGGCGGCTACACCAGCCCGGTCTTTGAAATCCGGATCGCGGAGGATGCCGATGTTCGAGAATGAGGTGCAGACCCGGTGCGCTATCTGCGGGACCGGGCTGCTTCTCGGGGGAG
>DAOQAA010000078.1:0-5282 GCA_035353675.1 Methanoregula sp.
GTGCGCCGACTCTTGACCGCTTCATGCGCTGGTCGTGGTCGAACGCACGCCACTCCGGGCCCCGGTCGATAAAGTCATCATCGATGACAAGCCCGCAGTTCTGGCAGACCAGTTCTGCACGTTCGTAATCGTGGACAAGCTGCCTGCTACCGCACTCCGGACACACAGTCTCGGTGTGGTTTTCTGCCTTCTTTTCCTGCTCTTTAACTTTAATACGCGATTTAAGTGCTTCTCTTTCTGACTGGAGAAGTTTTAATTTCTCTATTTCCTGCATCCGCCTTCACCATTCTTTCTCTTGTTGTTGTCTTCGCTGATCCAAAACGGGCATTCACGGGGCTGCGGTTTTCCCTCGCAAACACTTTTTCGCCCGGAACGACGCTGCACGGACCGTTGGTGAGAACAAGGGCATAGGGAGATTTGACGCTACCAAAGACGTCCATGATCTTCCCCACCGGTTTTGTCCTCCGGTCCATCACTTCGCTGTACAACCCGGGGAGCTGGGCGGCATCGCACTGGATAATAAGCATCCTGCGTCCATAGGTGCTCATCGCTCGGCCAACAACCTTCACACAACAACCTCGGGGGGTAATACAAAGTGCCAAATTAATTTAGTAATCTATATATGTAAGTCGTTACGGTATTTAAATATTGCGTGAAAGTATAAATAGAAATTTCAGGAATTGAGGAACCTGTCGATATTTAAAGACATAATGTCTGAAGTTTCCTTTGCGATCAGTCCGGCACCCTGCAGAACGATCTGTCTGCTTGTTTTATCCAAAAGATCGCCCGGTGCATGCGCGTCTGAGTCCACGACCAGCTGGCATGATGCTTCGCGAGCAATCATCGCCACATGGCCATTTGTCCGGTTGTGTCCGCCCCGGGACGTGATCTCAAGAGCAATTCCGTTCTCACGTGCCAGGCGTGCATCCTCAATCGTTATGAGTCCCGGGTGGGCGAGCACGTTTACGTCCGGGCATATGCAGGCTGCATGGTTGGTGCCGGGTGCAACCGGTTCAACCGGTGTCTCCCCGTGGACGACAACGATCTCCGCTCCGGCTTCGCGTGCCTGCCGGGCAACAAGTGCAATCTGGGCCGGGGGCACATGCGTAATCTCAACCCCGCACAGGAGCCTGACGCCAAAGAGCCGGGCGGATTCCCGGACGTTTAAGAGCGTCTTTACGACCGGCACTGCATTTGATAGATCTACGTGATCGGTGACCGCGACCGTGGTATATCCGAGCACCGACATGCGCCGCACCAGTTCAATCGGGAGCATTTCGCCATCGGAAAGTATTGAGTGGGTGTGGAGGTCATAGAGGCCGGTCACCGTTTCACCACCATGCTTTTGGCAACTTTTTTGATGAGTTCCCCTTTTTTGCCGGTCCATGTAACAATAACCCTTCCTTCATGCCGGATCCAGTAGGACGGGTGGTGGTGCTCTTCGGTCTGGCAGGGAATGCCGAGACGATTTAGGGCCCGTTCGATATCTGCGGCCACCGGTCCTTTCGCGCCAAGCGTTCGCGGGACCCTCCGCCCCTCTTCACGCGTGAGGGACGCGTTAAAATAGCAGGGATACAGGATGCACTCGCCTTTTTCCATTGTATAAAAAGTATGGGGGTCAAGATATAAACACTGTCCGCTCAAAAGTACAGGTATGCATCATATCGACGTCAAAATGGAGAAAGATGTATACGACGTCAACAACGCGATAGCGGACGGAAATGCGAAGCACTTAAAAGACCACGGGATCCGGGCCTTTGACCTGCTCGGCGCGATCGGATCGGGAAAGACAAAGCTTATCGAATGCCTTGTCCCGCTCCTGAAAGAGAGGGGTATCCGGGCCGGTGCAATCGCCGGAGATGTATATGGTGATGACGATTTCCAAAGAATTGTAGCAACCGGAATCCCGGCATACAACGCAAATACCGGCAAGGAATGCCATCTCGATGCCCATCTTGTGGAGCACGCGATTGAACACCTCCCGCTCGACCAGATAGACGTCCTTTTTATCGAGAACGTGGGGAATATGGTCTGCCCGACCGATTTCCGGCTCGGTGCGGAAAAACGGATCGTGATTGTCAGCTCGACCGAAGGTGACGATGTGGTCAACAAGCACCCGATGATGTTCCGCGACTGCACAATTGGTGTCATTAATAAAACCGATCTTGCACCGCTTGTTGGCGCAAACATCGCACGGATGGAGTCCGACATCCACCGGTACAACCCAAAGATGCCGGTGTTTAAAACCAACATGAAGACCGGCGAGAACATTGCGGCACTTCTCGATGCAATCCTCGCGTAAAGAGCATGCGTTTGCCGGCCCGCGATTGGGAAATAGTATAAATAACTCTGAAAGGAATATATAGAGCACCATTTTTCAGAAAACAGGTTTTCTGAAAAAAGATACAAAAAGGAGTAACACCATGCTTTGGCAGGGAGAATCAGTTCGGAAGGTAACCGGAGGCAGGCGCCGGCCGGCACAGGGAAAGCGGAGATTTGAGGTCGGGCTTGCACCCGCAGACACGCACCTCGGTGAAAAGCGGATCAAGTTCATCCGCACAATGGGCGGAAACATCATGATCAAGTCCATGCGTGAAGAATACGCAAATGTGACAAACCTCTCCAGCGGTGAGACCAGGAAGGTAAAGATCGAGACCGTTGAAGAGAACGGCGCAAACCCGAACTATGTCCGCCGGAACCTGCTCACCAAGGGAGCAATTATCAGGACCGAGATCGGACACGCACGGATCATGAGCCGCCCCGGACAGGACGGCGTCATCAACGCTGTGTTACTCGCATAAATTAAAAAATACAACTTTTTCCTTTTTCATTTTCCAAAAACGGCTGTTTATTGCCGACATTCTGGTTTTGTCAGGTTATTTTGCCTGTTCAAGCGTCCAGCAATTGTTTTTTTTAGTTAGTCTTTCCCATAGTGTAGCTATGCGAAGGATCTATTATCGTTACCCTCAGCGGGTGGATCTCTCGTTTGCGATGGGTATGACGTTTCCTGAAACCCTCAAATATATCGCAGAACTGAACGGACAGGAATCCACCAAAACCACCGGGAAAGAACTGGTGCGGGTTAAGGTCAAGATCGAGATCTGCACAAACCGGGCAGAATTCGGTGAAATCACGCCCGATGTCCTGCGCCCCGGTGTTATCACCGAAGCAGTTGACCTCAAAATTTCCGTGCTTGCGCTTGCCCTGCGCGGGAGCGGGAAAGTCCCGGTTGCAAACGATATTTTCTACGTGCGGCTGACCGACCAGAATACCTGTACTGAGATCGATATCGCAAAAGAAGGTCCCGGGGAAGGCCTTGACGCTCTCGATATGAAAAATATCCTTCTTGGTAACCCGAATTGACTCTCCAAATCACGGTGGCTGCACCGTTTAAACAAACCCGCAAGACCGGGATGCGCAAGAACGAGCTTGTCTATTACTACGCGCTCGACCGCAAATGGATGAGTACTGACCAGGCCACCGTTCTTTTAATGCGTGCGTGCGAGAAAGGTTTCCTCCGCCAGGAAAACGGTGTCTTTTCGATCCTTTTTGACCCGGCAGCCGTGACAATTCCTATTGGTTTCCGGCCAACATCAGCGGTTTTTGAGGCAAATGATCCGGTGCAGGAACTGATTGGCAGGATCGTGAAGGCCAGGGGAGTGCCGGAAACCGATGTTGTTGCCGGGATGAACAAACTGATAAAGGAACAGTTCCGCGGCAACCTCCTGCCCCCGGCGGCGCTTGTTTTACTTGCAAAGGAATACAACGTGCCGTACGAGGATCTTCGCGACGCCCTTACTGCGGCAATCAGGAAAGAATAACGCGGCGTATCTTTTTTGGTTTTACAAAAAACACTTTTCACGTTTTTTCATATTTACACTAGTCTCCCTATCCCGGATCCAGTCCAATTCGGGGAAGGGTAACCCCCTCCCTCCAAAAAATCCGGGACCCCCCACCCCCCTCCGACTTTTCCGGGAAAATGCAGGCCACCCCCACCAGTCTCAATAAAAGAAGGGGGTCCCCCTCAAAGTTCCAGTCACAAAACATATACTTCGTGTAGAGCCACCGTCCTGAACATCATGCCACCCCCTGCATACCCATCATGATGAGGGGGCCACTCTGCTTGCGTTATGGAGGGGGTGTCCTTCAGGACAATGAGGATCAGGGGTACCCCCCTGTCCCCTGCTTTGTATCCCTGAGCAAAACAGGTCACCCCCTATAGTACTGGTATCGGGTGGGGGTGGCACGTTTCAAAAAAACAGATTTAACTGGACACGACTGGTTGAAACGGGCATAAACATACCCGGTATATACCGAAAAACCAAAAAGAGCATTTTTGCAGCCTGTTACATGATTTTTTTAGAGAGTCATTTAGTCATTTTTTCTTTTATTTTCTGACCAGATCGGTTTTCTAAACATAAAAAACCAAAAGCGATTCAGAAAAGCAATATTATACTCCACGAGATATTGTTAGACATGCACTCACATATGCATGGGGGAGGCGGACGCGGTTCGCGCGATATGCCGTGGGTCCTTATCGCCACGGTTGCAGGTATTGTTGTGGTTGTGATCGCAGCACTCTTCTTCTTCTCCGGGTTTGGAGGATCTGCTGCCGGTGACGGGCGCACAACGGCAGGAGAAATGTCACCGACACCTTCGGCTGCCAGTACTGCTGCCGTACCTACAACATCAGCGTCAAAGACAACCCCTGTTGTTATTGCCACGAAAACACAGGTTACCGTCCCGGCTACCGGCGTCTATATCAAAGTCGATTACCTTGGCGGTTTCTCCGGTTCGTATACGGCAAACGGTGTGACTGTAAAGAAAACGAACTCAGGGACCCGGCTGTACGAAGTTGCGGATGCCACAGGTACGGTAACTGCGACATTTAAGAAAAGTGACGGCACGACAACCCATGCACTGGTCGTTACTATCTACAAGAACGGAGCCCAGCTCAATACCGGCAGCACGAGTGCGGCTTACGGGAATGTTACCGTAACTGCAAATGTATAACCCGGGAAAATCCCGGACTTATTTCCCTGTTCCTTTTTATTGGACGGATCTAAGGAAAACCCGGTCATGAGACCGGACTAATAAAAAAAGATTCAGCCGGGTCCCGGATTTTAGCGTTTGGGCTTATGAAATCCGGGAAACTCTTCCATCGATTGTCCCGTTTACCGGCTGCGGGAGCGATCCGATGTACGAGACGAGTGCATCGATGTCTGACGGGCCGGCAACCATCCCGGTCCCTTTGGTAAATTCCGTATACCCGTCCCCACCTG
>DAOQAA010000079.1:0-5153 GCA_035353675.1 Methanoregula sp.
CCCCCGACCACCTGGTTAAAAGCCAGGCGCTCTACCGAACTGAGCTACGAACCCCTTGGAATCAGATGTACAGCATTATAACAATGCCAAAATACTATATAAATGTTGTTATGATCGGATTCAAGTATGCGATGCCAGATCAAGCAGTTTTGGCAAGTAGTTCGTTGATCTCCCGTAATCGCCGTTCAGACGTGGAAATTTTGTCTTCAAGTTTCCGGATTGCATCCACATCTTCAGGGGGGACATCGCGCCCCGGGATATCCATCCCGCGGGATGACCTTAAAACCACCAGCAGGTTCTTGTCCACTTCTACACTCTTCCGGAGCGCGCTGTATTCATCGATCACCACAGGGTCAATCCCCTTGCTCTGTGCAACGAGCATCTCTTCTTTCACATCATTTCTCCGGGAAAATATCCGCTGTATCGAGTCCAGCAGCTGAGACGGGCTTACCGGTTTTGAGACAAAATCATCGAGATTCATGCTGTGCTCCTGCGCTTCAGCGAGTGTAATCTTCTTTGCCGAGAACATAAGCACCGGGATCTCTTTTGTCACAGAATTTTCCTTAATCTTTCCCAGTGTCTCCCACCCGTCCATCGGTTCCATCATAATATCAAGGAGGATGAGATCGGGTTTTACGGTCTGGAGGATTCTGATACATTCATCCCCACCATGAGCAGCGAGGGTTGTATATCCCTTGCGTTTAAGTATGGCAGCAAGTCCGTCAACGATAAAAGAACTGTCGTCAACGATCAGAATAGTCGAATCCATGAATTTTCTCCTTTGTTTGGGGGCATACAGGCGGGATGCTGCTGCGGCAGGCCGTTATAGAGAATCTGCCCCGCATCCTTGGTTATACGCCACAGTACTATTCAAATGTATATAAGATCGCTTCTTCCACGTGATGTTTTCTCATGTGATTTTCCCGGCAAGGTCACCTTTGATCTGTTGGAAGCGGGCTTCCTGAAACCTGATAGTGGTATCCATGCTCTTTAAGGTCCGGGTGATATCATCGCTGACACGGGCTTTTGAATCATTGAAATTGTATGTAGTTTCAAGAATCTTCATCAGACGTTTGTTGATATCGATACTTTTTGACAACTGGGCATACTCATTGACAAGTTCGGGCTCAAACCCGGACTGACGGGCCCGATCCATATCAGATCGGATCGTCTGCCTGCGGCTGAGCACATGCTCGATCGCATCGTAGAGCTCACGGTGGGTGATGGGTTTGAGTACGTAGTCTTCGATAAAGATCCCGTATTCCTGCGCCTCAGTCGGAGTCAGCTGTTTTGCCGTGAGCATGAGCACGGGGATCTCTTTTGTGACAGGGCTCTCCTTGATCTTTTCAAGCGTCTCCCACCCGTCCATAGGCTCCATCATAATATCGAGAAGGATAAGATCCGGCGTGACCGTTTTGAGGATCTCTAGGCATTCTTCGCCGCCGTATGCAGCAACGGTGCGGTATCCCCCCCGTTCAAGCATCGTAACAAACACATCAACAATAAAGGGACTGTCATCCACCACAAGAATTGTGTACACTCACATCACCCGCCCTATCTCTGAAGCAACAGCACCAATATGGGAACACACCACGTCCTGCTTTACAGTACCTTTGATGACCGCAGCAATGAGAAAATGATCTCCTGCCCCCATGACCAGAATAGATGAATCTGCTGCCCGTATCGTAATCGCCGAAAGCGATTTTATGCCAATAAGTGTTCCTGCAGACTCCGCTGATGCAAGAATAGTCGCAGCCAAAGCACCAAACCATGGTTCATTGAGTTCCCGGTCAAAATATTTTCCGGTAATGATTCCATCCCGTGACACAAGGGCGCAGCCTGTCACTCCATCGATTGCCCGTATTTTTTCAATAAATACCGCCATTTTATCCTTTAACATAGCCATGGCTCCCGTGTCACACTATTCGCTATATTTCATAATTCCAGATGACACCATATATACATATCTTTTTTATTTCTGGCACGATCATCTCGTTACACAGAAAGTAATCACAATCCTGCATATTCGGAGAAATTTATCCCTCATTTTAATCCAATAAACAAAAAGACGCAAAAATAAAAAATAAAGATTGCCGATACATGAAATTAACAGCCTGATCAAAATAGTCAAAGACTTTAATCGAAACACCATTTTAGAGATTTATTTGTCCTGCTCGGATCTACTTTTAATTTTGCGGTATAACAAGATAGATATGGAATATGTGCAAATAGTACGAGAGCGGGGCCATAGGGTAGCCTGGCCATCCTAGGAGACTGGGGGTCTTCTGACTCGCGTTCAAATCGCGATGGCCCCATTTTATTGTTTTTTTAAGGGGTCTTACCGTGAAGATTACCGATACCTGTGTTGACTGCCTGATCTCACGGGTGCAGTTAGAATGCGGCCTTGTCGGGGCAGATCCCAAAACAACAGAGCAAACCGCAGCATCCTGCCGCAGTCTTCTTTTTGCACTCAAAGATAAACCGTTAACCCACCCCCAGATCGCAAGCCGTGTCCACCTCCGCGCATATGAACTGCTCAAAAACCCCGATCCTTTTTGTGACCTGAAAAATCAGGGTAATGCTGAATCGATCGCAGTCTGCAAAGCGGTACGTCCAAACCTTGTAACCTTCCGGGACTACGTACTTGCCGCAGTCATCGGGAATACCTTTGATTACGGTGTCAAGGGGCATACCGTCACCAGTAACTTTTCCGCGTTTTTTTTAGACGAATTCAAAAAAGGGCTGGTCATTGATGACACGGACGCCATACTCTCCCGGGCATCACGGGTCGTCTACCTAAGCGACAACTGCGGTGAAATTGTCTTTGACCGGCTCCTGATCCAGTACCTGAAATCGCAGGGATCTCACGTAACACTCGCAGTCAAATCACAACCAATGCTCAACGATGCGACATTAGAAGATGCAAAAATGCTCGGCCTGGACCACATTGTTGACTGCCTCACCACAAACTGCGATGGCGCTGAGATCGGGCTCTGCCCGGAAGAAGCCCCGCCGGCCCTGAAAAACGCCATCTCCCGGTGCACACTTATCATCGCAAAGGGCATGGCAAATTTTGAGTCCCTTTTCGAACGAACCGATCTCCCACCTGTCGCATATCTGATGGCGGCAAAGTGCCAGCCGGTGGCGACTGAAGCGGGTGTCCCGGTCGGTTCCAAGATCGCGCTCCTCCGGGTATAAGTCTCATGGGGTCGGGGATCACGTAATAAAAACCGGTCGCCTCCATAGGATTTTATCCGCTCGTGCCCTTCATTATTCATGGTACTCCTTGAAGGGATTGCCCTTGGATGGCTCCTTATCGTTCTTGGTGCAATTCTGCTCCTTGTAGAAGTGCACAGCCCGGGTTTTTTTGCCACAGTTCCGGCGACTGTGCTGATCATCCTTGGTATTCTGCTTCTTCTCGGGGTTGACATTTTCAACTCCGGCTGGGGTGTGGTGATTGGGGTTATCGTTGCCCTTTGTGCTGCCGGAGTAACCGTCTGGATGTATAGCAGGATCACACCGGAGGGCAGCCCGACAACGATCAGCCGTGACTCGCTTATCGGTAAAGAAGGGCAGGTCATTGCCGATATCGACGCGACAACGATCAAGGGCAAAGTCCGTATCAGCTCAACTGACTGGAGCGCCCACTCCACCGGTGCTGTTATTCCTGTCGGGAAAACCGTCAGGGTTGTTGATTCAGAAGGTGTACATATCGTAGTAGAGGAGGTAAACTGATCCATGGCATTTATTGAGACATTAATTACGATTTTTCTCATCCTTGTTATCGTCGTCATCTTTGCAAAAGGTGTCGTGATTGTCCAGCCGTACGAGCAGGGGCTCCAGATACGGCTTGGGAAGTATATCGGACGCATGAACCCTGGATTCCGCTGGATCGTCCCGTTTGTCAGCGACGTGACCAAGCTGGACCTGCGGACACAGGTCATGGATGTCCCAAGCCAGGAAGTCATAACAAAGGATAACTCCCCGACAAACGTGGATGCGATTGTCTACATACGGGTGATCGATCCCGAGAAGGCGTATTTCGAGGTCTCGAATTACCGGATCGCCACCATCGCGCTCGCGCAGACGAGCCTTCGTGGTATCATCGGGGACATGGAACTCGATGAAGTCCTCTACAACCGGGACGTCATCAACACGAAACTCCGGGACATTCTCGACCGCGAGACCGACCAGTGGGGTGTCAAGGTTGAAAGAGTCGAGATAAAAGAGGTCGACCCGGTCGAGGCCGTCAAGAACGCGATGACCGAGCAGACCGCGGCAGAGCGGGCACGGCGGGCGGCCATCCTGCGTGCAGATGGGGAGAAGCGTTCTGCGATCCTGAAGGCAGAGGGTCTCCGGCAGAGTATGATCCTCGAAGCAGAAGGGGAACGCCAGAGTAAGGTACTCAGGGCTGAAGGGGAACGCCTTTCGAGGATCCTTCAGGCACAGGGAGAGGCACAAGGTCTGCGTATCCTTTCTGTTGGTGCAGCCCCGCTTGACAAGCGTGCGATTACGGTGCTCTCCCTGGATGCGTTAAAGGCGATGGCAAACGGGCAGTCAACCAAGATCATCTTCCCCTTCGAGATCTCCCAGCTGATCCGGCAGGGTGCAAAATTCCTTGGGGCGGATGAAGAGACCGCTGAAGAAGTCGCGGGCAGACCCGTCATGGATGAAAGCATTCTGGGAGTCATCCCCAAGCAGGAAGCCGTGGATGCGATCCTCAAGGAGATCCAGGATGCCGTGCCCAAAGTCACCGAGGATGAACTCAAGGACACAAGCAAGCGCCGGCTCACTGTAGAAAAAACCGGTAATGATGACCCCACGATACCGGTGGCGTAAAAAACAGAATTCCTTTTTTTATCAGCACAGTTTCCGCAGTTTTTTTCCGTTTGACATTCTTATTTAAAAAACGTCCGTGTTCATTTACCAACTTCAGTACTTCTCAATTTTCAAGTTGAAAGAACAACCACAAAAAATTCGTATGAGCCAGATCTGGAAACGGACGTGTCCATTTTTTGGCAGCAACCACCCGCCCTTTAGGGCAGGAGGGGATACCCCCACCTCCGGGCTACAAGAGGGGGGGGGCGGGGGATCATGTTTTTAAAAAATTGGTCGGGGGGTGGGGGTACCTCTCATTTTTGGGAGCGGGGGGT
>DAOQAA010000080.1:0-5146 GCA_035353675.1 Methanoregula sp.
TTTAATTCCTATTCGCCATAATTTCAGAGCGTATCTTTTGCCATTCTCACGGTTTCAGGGTAAGTTCCACAGGGTCAGGATTTCCTGATTTGACTACTTACTGATATACCCCATCAGCAACCCGAGTGCCTCAATCTCCTTTTTCCCGCCACACTTCCGCACGATTTCTGCGTGATAATCGATCAGGCGCCGGAGTTTTTCATCAGGATTCACCCGGTATCGGGTCGCGTGTACGGTCGCATCGATGATGCTATTGAACCCCCTGTTCACCGGATGGATCGCCACCTCTTCAATGATCTCTTTTTCCTGTGTGAGCCGGACCATCATTGCACCATCCGTTTTGCGCTCGACCGTCGCGGTAAAAGCGATCCAGGCTTCGGCACTGGCAAGCCTGTACATCGTCCGTCCCATCACGGGTTCTTCTACAAACGCATCGTGCGGGAGATCCTCAAACGCTGTCCGCACATACAGTAGAGGATCGTGGATAAAATTTGCAACTACCCAGCCATCCCGCTCAACGTTTTCTGCGGTGTGGCTGCCGGAAAAAAGTATCATACTTGCCGTTTTGTCCTGAACGTGGATGCCGATGGGCGCCGCGTTAAATGCAGTGGTGGCGATCACTTCGTTAATGCCACCTTTTATGAGTCCCATTCCCATCCCTCGCCAAGAGCCATAAAGATCGCGGCAATCGTGATATCCGCAATAGAGCCCGGGTTGATGCCAGCCTCAATGCACTCCGCATCAAAGGTTTCAAGCACCCGCCGGCCATCCAGTACCTCGCGGGCCTTTTCCAGGGTCTGCTCCGCAACAGCCCTGCCATGCTTTTTGATGATGAACGTATCGGGCTCGGTCGCAAGCAGGGTAAGAAACATCTCCACGATCGCCTCCCGGCCCGGCCCGATCTGGTGGAGGATATCGGCACCGCGCCGGGTCAGTATAAAACCATTGACCCATTCGCGGGCGACCATGTCGTTTGCTGCCGAGTGATGCATCACGTCAAGCAGGGTCATATTACGCTCGCGGAGTTCGTCGAGTGCTTTTGGATCGTTTACGTCAAGTTCGTCTTCTGCGTTCATACGGACGCAGGTAAGACGAAACGCCTTGTAGAATGCAACCGCATCGGAGACATCAGTTGTTGCGATCGCTTTTATAGCACCCTCGATACCGCCGCCATACACGAGCGGGATAAGAAGGATAAATGCGCCAAAATGCGTGTTGCCACCGGTATGCACATTTGTCTGCCGGACCGCGTGCCCGATAATCTCACCGATCCTCCCTTTACCGGATGCAGCCTCTTCCAGCGCCGGCCGTGCAAAAATCGTGGAAGCGAGGAAATGTTCGAGTCTCGTGTCGGGATAATCATGACACCGGTCCACGTTCCCGGGCTTGGGAAAAGCGCAGACCTCAAGCATCATTGCAAGCTGTGCTCGTTCAGCAGCACTCATCAGGTGGGATGTCATGGAACACACGGCCCATTACGGTATCTGATAACTCGCGTTTCCTGCGCATATACTCTTTCTTTGGGAGGCCTTCCTGTGCAAGCGTCATATCCCGGAACATGCAGGGGGAGGAGGTCTTGCAGCACCACGCAAGGCTGCCAAAGCAGGTATGGGAGCCGCCTTCAAGAGGTGTACCTTTCACCGCATCCAGTTTTAACCGGACATATTCCTCCTTTGAGAGTCCGATACGCGAGAGCGTCGGGATGAGCGGGCACTCCTTGACCGGCATACAGCAGAACGCGAGCGCCCTGATATCGCCGCCCCGGCAGAGCTGCTTTGGGGAGTTATACCACCCCTCTTCATCGGCATATCGCGTAATGGCCGCATCCAGCCCGGCAAGTGTGTGCTCATCGGACTGCCGCGCGAGCGAGACGATATCGGCGCCGTGAGAGAGCATATCCCGCATTTTATCGAATGTCGTAATGGAGTTGTTTGCGATGATAAGAAGCGGGCAGCTGTTCCGGAGCTGCCGGAGTTTTGCAATGCCGGCATCCATGAGATCGACATGCAGGATATCGGCTCCTGCTCCCCAGAGCGCCCGCACGAGTGCCCGGTCATCTGCGGCAACCCCGACGCGTATCTTCACGGATACCGTGACTTCCTTTGTTTTGAGAGCCTTCACGACCGCGACAAGTGCCCCGGGATTTTTAAGATAATATTCCCCGGCGCCTGCCGCGACCATGGGGGCCTGCCGGCAGTGTGCATCGATCTCATAGACTACATCGTCCCCAAGCGAATCTGCGATGGCAGCAAAAGAGGCCGGGGAACTGCCCCGGAGGTTGATGCCGGCGACCACATCGCAGGTCTTGAGCTGATCGATCTCTGTACGGAGCGCGGCCACCGGATCGTCATAAAGGAATTCTTTTCGCTCCCTGCCTGCCGCTATGGCCCGCGCCGCATCCATTGTGGGTGCATCGATCGCGAATCCGCCCATAAATGCGACCCCTGCATGCGCTTTCCGGTCGAGCACATACCTGGCATCCACGATACCGGCCATGGATGCAATCGCTACCGGTGTCCTGACTACGTGGTCGTTGATAATGAGACCGAAGCGTTCGAATGCATCCATCATAAGTTCATATCAGTTGCTGGTCGCATTAGAAATGTCTTTGGATCCGATCTGCCAGGATTCTGATGGTAGTTATCCAATTTTATGAAGAATCGTGTTTTTATCAGAATAAAGATCAGCAGGGGTCACAGGATCCTGCATGCACCAGGCAAAAACTACCTGCAATACAATTTTTTAATCATTCTGGATGTGGAGGGAATAAAACGACGTTGGAAAGAAAAAAAGGGTTATTTCAGTTTGGAATATACGATTGCCAGCACCGCAATAACGGAAGCGATGATGGAAACTGCCGCTGGCAGGGGTGCCTGGGTAGTCGGAATCGTAGTGGCCGCAACAGTTGCTGCTGTTGTCGGGGCAGCAGTCGTGCTCACTATTTTTGGGGTGGCGGTAACGCTTACCGTGGGCGCGGCGGTCGTGCCGGCTTTGAAGGATGTGTCACTGCCGTACTGGTTTGTTGCTGTCAGGCTGACGTTATACGAACCTTCGAACTGGTAGATGTGGCGGGGGTTCTGGTCGGATGACGAACTTCCGTCACCGAAGTTCCATTTCCAGGAGGTCGGGTTGTTGGTTGACTGATCCGTGAACTGGACGAGGAACGGTGCATTACCAACACGCCGATCCGCCGAGAAAGCCGCAACCGGTGCCAGTGTGGTTATGATGTAATTGGCTTTGGTTGTTGAATCCTGTCCATTCACATTTGAGGCAGTCAGGGTCACTGAGTACGAACCAAGAGTGGTATAAGTATGGCTTGGGTTCTTGTCAGTAGAAGTTGCACCGTCCCCGAAATCCCATTTCCACGAGGTTGGTACATTGGAGGACTTGTCCGTAAACGTTACAGCCATCGGTGCACTGCCACGGGTCTTGTCTGCAATAAAGTCCGCACGTGGAATATTGAGGACCGTAATGTACTGCTGTTTAGTAATGCTGCCAGTGGTTGATGGGCTTGATGCAGTCAGTGAGACGTCATAGACACCTGTTTTATGATAGGTGTGATCGGGATTTTGGCCGCTACCGGTTGTTCCATCTCCGAAGGTCCAGGTCCATTGTGTGGGCTCGATGGTTGAGAGATCCTTGAATGACACGACCCATCCAACCCCGACAGTCGTCGAACGGGTAGTAAAGTCAACAGCTCCACCGTTACCGACAGAGATTGTGTCTTTTTTAACCATGGTGTCAGTGCCAAAGTTATTCTTTACTGTCAAAGTGACTGTGTATAACCCTGCTTTCTGGTAGACATGGGACGGATTCGGGTCAGCAGACGTTGATCCGTCACCGAAGTCCCAGTTCCAGGAGGTTGGGAGACCGGTGGACTTATCGATGAAGCTAACCGGCATCGGTACTTTCCCTATCACGTACGGGGCGATAACCGGAATGAAATCTGCCGTGGGTGGAATACCGACATTGATGTAATTGGTCTTTGTTTCAGTGGCCATTCCGTTGGCATTCCCTGCTGTGAGACTAACCGTATAAATACCCTTCAGCTGGTATGAGTGGCTGGGGTTTTGCTCGGCTGATGCAGCCGTGTCGCCAAAATTCCAGGTCCAGCTCGTTGGAGAGTTTGTAGAGTTGTCCGTGAACTGGATCGCGTCACCAGTACTAACTAATCTGGGGGTGGCGACGAAATCCACCTGGGGTACTCCGCCAACATTCAGAGTTTGAGTTGAAGTGTCGGTGTCAGTGCCGCGGGTAACGGTCAGCTTGACCTTGTACAATCCAGCGGTGGCAAACGTGTGGCTGGGGTACTGGAGGGTAGATGTCGAACCATCAGCAAAATCCCATTTCCATGCCGTAGGGCTGCCGAGGGATCGATCAGTAAACATGACCGCCAGCGGAGCTTTACCGGTTGACGGGTTGGCTGAAAATTTCGATACCAGATTGCCGGAAATCGTGATATACTGGTTTTTCGTGCTATACGAAGAGCCGAAATCATTGGACGCTGTCAGGATCACAGTGTAGACGCCAGCAGACCAGTAGGTGTGAGTTGGGTTCTGTACTGTTGAACTGGTTCCGTCACCGAAATCCCAGTTCCAGGAGGTTACAATACCTGTGGACTTGTCGGTAAATGCAACGTTCTGAGGAGCATTGCCGCTTGTCGGGTTTGCAACGAAATCAGCTCTTGGTACCATGCCAATAACGATGTAATCTTTCTTAATCGCGGTACTTGTTCCATATGCGTTCTTTACAGTAAAGGTTACAGTATAGGTTCCGCGCTGGAGGTATGAATGCACAGGATTCTGGTCTGTGGATGTAGCCCCATCGCCAAAGTCCCATTGATATGTCATCGGGGTTGACCCGAGAGATGAATCGATAAATGAGACTAATGTCGGGACGGTGGAGTATGCAGGATACTGTGCATTGAATTGTGCAACCGGCGCCAATCCAACAGTGATATAACCCGATTGTGTGCTATCCGATGCGGTAACCCCGGGCATTGCGAAGACTGCGAGGAGTATGATCAATCCTACGATCAGGGAGTACTTTTCCGATCTCATCATAACTATCAAACCAACATATCCATCAACAAGGTATTTAATTTATTCATTTCACAGTCCCCAGTTGCCATCTCTCTTTTTTTATA
>DAOQAA010000081.1:0-4981 GCA_035353675.1 Methanoregula sp.
CATGGAAGTCGAGGAACAGATCATCAGGGAATTACATCAGGTGCCACGCCAGCACTATCGTGAGATCCTTGATTTTATCCGGGAAAAAAAGAAGAAAGCCGGCAAAATAATGGGTGACACTGCACTTGCCAGCGAATCTTCCCTTAAAAAGGACTGGTTACGTCCCGAGGAAGACGAGGCATGGGCGGACTTGTAAAGGGCGACGTTGTTGTCGTTTTATTTCCTTTCTCTGATCTGAGCAACGCAAAGAAACGCCCGGCTCTTGTCCTTGCCACACCGGATGGCGATGATGTTATTCTCTGCCAGATAACCAGCAGGCAGGTGTCCGATCGCTATGCAGTTTTAATCGGCGAAGGTGATTTCTCGTCAGGATCCCTCCGGCAGGAGAGCAATGTCCGGCCTGCCCGGATTTTTACAGCCGATACACGGATTGTCCAGTATGTCGCAGGTCACCTGAATGATGAAACGATGAATGCAATCGTCAATCGCGTCGTTGAAATAATTCAGGAATAACCCGAAAAAATGGAAAAGAATGAACGTGAAACCGGAAATCCCCGGGCATTACGATCCCTCGTGGTCGTATATTCCTACCATCACAACAATACGGAGAAGATCGCGAACACCTGTGCAAAGGTGCTCGGTGCTGAGGTAAAAACACCTCAGCAGGTTACGCCCGGAGAAATCGCTGAGTATGACCTTGTAGGGTTTGGATCGGGGATCTACAGTGCTACGTTTGACCCCTCTGTCCTTGACCTTGCCGACCGGCTGCCCCCCGCGGGCACGACAAAAGTATTCCTCTTCTCAACCTACGGGGCCCCGGCCTTTATTGCGAACAGGGAGTTCATCGAAAAGAACCACTCGCAGATCCGGGAAAAACTCAGAGCGAAAGGGTACACGGTCATCGGTGAATTCGGGTGTGCAGGGTGGAACACGAACAGTTTCCTAAAATATTTCGGTGGTCTTAACAAGGGAAAGCCCGATGCCGGAGATCTCAGGAATGCGGAAGCGTTTGCACGGGACATGGTACAGAAAACCCGGAGATAAGAGGCAGAACCGGGGATACCCGGGACACAATCCAATCGGACCCTTCTGCACAGCCCGTGTGAGGGGCCGCGGTTCCGGCAATTGACGATGGTGGCCTCCTGTTCCGGTTCCGTCAAATGACCGAAAGGACCTCCGCACCACATCAACTGCATCGACTAGCACGATGTCACTCTTTTATCAGAAATCACATCTTTAAGAGAAACGATGAAAGAACTCCGGAGTGAGATTGAGATTGCCGCACCGGCCGGACGGGTGTGGGAGATCCTCACCGACTTTGCTGGTTTTCCTCAATGGAATCCGTTCATTCGCCGGGCACGGGGAAACCCTGTAGAAGGGGAACGGCTCGATATCCTGATGCAGCCTTCCGGGGCGAGGGGAATGACTTTTTCGCCCACGGTTCTCAAAGTTGTGACTGACCGGGAGCTCCGGTGGATTGGCCATCTCTTCGTACCCGGCCTTTTTGACGGCGAACATATCTTTACTATCGAACCGCTGGAAACCGACCGGGTTCGTTTTACCCAGCGGGAGATCTTCACGGGCCTGCTTGTCCCCCTGTTAGCACGGATGCTTGATACCGATACCCAACGCGGTTTTGAGGAAATGAACAACGCGCTGAAAGCCAGGGCAGAACAGACTGCACCATGACGACGGGTCCGGTAAACCCTTCCGCCCCCGGCCCCGCTTCTCTTATGATGAATAAAAGTTATATGGTCAACCTGCATATGTTGACATATGCTTCTGCCCCTGGATGAAAAGCAGTTCGGGTTCTGGAAGATGCGACGCAGCGGAACGCCGAATATCACGATTGCAAACCTGCTCGGCATCTCCCGGCAGGCAGTATCCAAGGCCATCCTTGGCATGGATGAAAAGATCGAATCAACACTCCGCGAGATGGCACAGGCAAACCAGATTGTGACAGAGAAGATCAATGCGGAGCGGGGAGTGCTGGTCGGCCGGTCCATCCCCTTCAAAACTGCGGCGATCATCTTCGTTTCGGAGAAGCACGGGGTCCAGGTCTGGTACGAACATGACGGCGACTGTGGTGCATGCCAGAGATATGCGGAATGTATCGAACTGCTCTGGGATTATGCAACCGAGCTCGGCATCAGGATTGAGAAGTCTGCTGATCCGACAATGATGGCGGAAGAACTGTTCATAAAAGTGAAGGCGAGGGTATGACTGCACGCGTTTCAGAGGTAATCCGGGGATGGCTCGGCTGGTGCCCGAATGCACGGATCTCAACGACCACACAACCGGGAATGGTAACCCCTCCACGTGAGAATCCGACTATACTGTCAGATGGCGGACCATCGGGATCCGGACGAATCAGGAGGGGAAAAGACATTGCTGCAACGAGCATAAAAATTCTCGTGCGAAACAGGCAACTGCTCTGGTTTTCGTTCCTGATGTTACTGACATTTCTCTTAACAGTCGTGACAGACTGGTATATCCCGGTTATTTCCGGGACTAACGCATTTCCCGTCGTTATGAATCCCCCGGTAATCCTCTGGGTTGCTCTCACATTTACGGCGGCATTTATTGGTATTTTCGTGTTTTTTTATCTGGCAGCCGGCCTGATTACCTGCGTCTTGCAGATCCAGCTTGGGAATTCAATCAGCCTCCGGGAAGGTTTGTCCCGGGCATGGAATCATAAACGATCCATTGCCGGCTGGACCCTCATCGGTGCTCTCCTTTGGATCCCCGCAGGCCCCTTCGCAATCGGGTTCTACCTGGTTACGGTATTTGCCCTTCCTGCAATTGTTCTCGATAACAAAGACCTGGTTGGAGCAATCCGGGAATCGGTTTTCATTTTCCGAAGAATATGGGTGGAAACGTACGTCTCTTTCGGCATTGTCCTCCTGATTTCGATTGGATTTGTATATGTCACGCTCTTTTCCCTGGGCCAGGTTGCGATCGCGTATGGTCTTATCATCGGGGGCATTCTTGCCGGAATAATTGGTCTGGTGGTGTATGTTTTCATGGCCATTTGTCTCGTTGTTATGGGTATTGCCACATTTTTCCTCTATACGTATGAAAAAACGGGATACCCTTGAGTTTCTTCCTGATCCCTTCCCGGACGAGCAGCCGAAAATGCTCAAACCGGGAATCCCCGGTACGTGATCGCGGGATCTCCCGGATCGAAGTGGCAGATGATGAATAAACTGCCCTTCTTTTCTACTCACCCCTCCTGCACCCCCACCCCCTCCGGTTTTTGCCTCCCAATAGCGTACATTAGCGTTTTACAGCGCCACGCAAAACGCCCCGTTTGGCCTGAATCCTGCGTAAATAGCAGATCCAAAAAAAGTGTGTAAAAGTGCACCCTTTTTTACAGGGAATTGATCAAAAAAGGGGTAATCGGAGCCCGAAAATGGCCCGAATTGGTACTTTTGAGATACCCTTTCCGGGGGGATGCAAAAAAGGGGTTAGTTGGCGTCTTCCGACGGAGATCCGGTATCTGCCGTGCTGCCGGTGCTATCGGTACCATCAGCGGCGGTGCCGGCCAGGTCCACCGTCTCGATGGGGAGCGCTTCGTGGGGAATATACATCCCATCGGCCCGGACTTCGATCACCGAATCGTGCCGGACGAGGAAGAACTGCCACTCCCCGGCCGGGGACCGGATCCAGAACTCCCGGGCCGTCACCCGGGTCAGGGCCACGCGGTGAAGGCTCGCGATCTCGCGCTCGTATTTACTGAGGGCCTCAAGGGGATACGTAAACGAGGTCTGCGAACGCTTCACTTTCACGAACACGACCCTGAAGTTTTCGATGATGATGAAATCGAAGGCCCGGCCCCGCCGGCCGGCAACGTTCTCCACATTGCCGCGCCGGTTTGCGATCTCCACCGCTTCATCAAGCGCCCGGACCGGGCGCCGGCCCCGGGTCATCCCCCGCCCCCGTTTTCCTGCCGGTCCTCTTCGAGATCATCGAGCCGGTAGGCAAGATCGTTTATCCGGTAAAAGATCTCCTCGTTCATCCGGTCCTGCCGCTCCATAAGAGAGCAGACCAGGTCGCGGGCCGCGGCCTCGAACTTCACGTACGGGATCTCGGGGTCCTTCCCGAAGATATCTCCCTGGGTCTGGCGCCGGACTGCGCTCTTTGGTGCCGGTGGCCGCCCGATGCCCTGCCCCCTCAGGGCAGTGGCCCGTTCAATGAGATGGGGCGGTGCTGTTTTCCGGGATACCTCCCGGTGTTCCTGCGCTGCCGGCGATAACGGGCCGGTTCCCGCACCTGGCCCGGAAGGGCCGGGTGTTTTCATTTCAGTTTCCCGTTCAGATTTTTCACTCATACTCTACCTCCGTTTGTTTTGTCATTCAGGGCCCTGTTGACATCCGGAACATTGGTGCGCGAAGATAATGGGCGTTGATTATAAACCGTTTTTTTGGGAAAACGGGAATCAATTCAGGATTCCCGAACCAATCCGGGCACTTTTTCGCGTTTTTTCCAGGTACAAAAAATGTACCTTTATGATTGCTCTTCCAACCTGTCCAATCTGCTCTTCCCGGCACCCGGCGGTGCGTCACAGCCGGGATTGCGTATCGTCGCTTCCCGTTTTTTTAAGCACTGTTGACAAAACAGCATAGTTTTGCAAAGGGGATGGGTCTGGCTGAATAAATTCCGGAAGAGGAAAACCGACTGATTTTCTTGGGTTACGCAGCAATCGGAGCGCAATTAATGAAAATCCGCGCGCGCAAAAATGGGGTACCGCCTGCGTTATGCAGCCGGATCTGACGCGGAAGGAAGTAAATATCATCCATTCGAATATCGTACGTCAAGGTGCTACAATGCCTGTCGTCATTCTCAAAGTTCGCAAAGGCTGGACAACCGAGCAGAAAAGAAAAATTGTCAAAGAGTTCACGAACACGCTTGTCTCGACGCTCAAGATCGACCCGGATCTCGTCACGATCATGATCGATGAGCACAGCCTCGAAGACATCGG
>DAOQAA010000082.1:0-4980 GCA_035353675.1 Methanoregula sp.
GCAAGCGCGACGAGATCCCGTGGGCCGGCGTTCCCGTACGCAATCCTTGCCGTGATCCTTTCAATATCGGCATGCCGCAGGAGAAGATCCCGGAGCGAGAGGCGCAGCGAAGTATTCTTTACAAAAAATTCCACGGCATCGAGCCGTTCATTTATTTCTTTTACAGCAGTAAGCGGGCGGGTAATCTGCCGGCGCAGAAGCCGGCTGCCCATCGGGGTCTTTGTCTTGTCAAGAACAAAAAAAAGTGTCGCGCTTTTATTGCCGGCCCGGATACTTTCATGCACTTCGAGATTCCGCAGAGTGACCGCATCAAGCATCATCCCCTGTGCCGATGTCCGCGTGGAAAGGCTGCTTATCTGGGAAAGATCGGATTTCTGGGTTTCTTTTGCATACGAAAGTGCCGCCCCTGCCGCACCGACAGCCGCCGGCATCGCATCGCAGCCGTAACCTGCAAGCGAGGTTACCCTGAAATGGTCAAGAAGCGTGTGTTTTGCCCGTTCCGCGAAAAACCGGTCGTCAGCGTAGGAGGTAACGATAACACTATTTTGGGTAAGAGCCGCATACAGGTTTTCATTAACCGTTGACGGGACGATGCATTCGGCCGGCCGGTACCGGGCGATTTCGGAACGAATGTTATCAACGATCCCTTCAGATGAAACCGGCACGACAAAAAATTCCCCGGTTGAAATATCGAGAAGAGCCATTCCCCAGTCAGCATCTTTAGTCCCGGGACACAAGGCCATGAGATATGCCGGCGCTGAAGACGGGAGCATAACAGGGTCGATAACAGTACCGGGCGTAATCACCCGGACAACCTCGCGTTTCACAAGGCCTTTTGCGGTCTTTGGGTCTTCGACCTGTTCGCAGATCGCCACCTTGTAGCCTTTTGCGACGAGCCGCGCGATGTAGCCCTCGCCGGCATGATGGGGGACCCCGGCAAGTGGTATGCGCTGGTCGCCGTTCTTTGAACGAGAGGTAAGTACAAGATCGAGTTCCTTTGAGACGATCTCTGCGTCGTGTTCAAGGGTTTCAAAAAAATCGCCGATATGGAAGAATAAAATTGCGTCAGGATACTGTTCCTTGATCTCCCAGTATTGCCGCATTCCCGGGGTCAGGTTTTTCCGGTCTCCGGCTGGTGTATCGGTGCCGGGACAAGGCTCACTTTTCATCTGCATTAGTGTTTTCTTTGTCGGGAGATTAAACCGTACGGATCAGGTTACGCATGTTTTTTTTTCGCTGGTGCCGTAAATCATAAAACCGTGTACGGGTTACGGTGTTTTCCGGTAAAAAAAAAGTACCGGAAGTGTTACGACAAGCGCAACCAGTTCAAAGGCAAATCCTATCGCAAGCCCGGTACTAAAGAGACCACAAATTTTCAGGATAAATCCAGTAACTTCAGGAATTCTGGCGAAAAGGAGACAAAATACCGTAACAGCAATGATGAGAATCCCGATGATGGCATTTTTGAGATCCTGCGTGCTTGGAGAAAAAGAGAGAACTAGGCTTAAAACAAGATACAGGTAGAGCAGAAACCATGCATTGAATTTTGCATACAGGTTCACGGAAAGGGTCTGGCCGATTGCAACAAGTATACTGCTTACAGAAGCCACAGAATCAAAAGCAGGCAGTTCGGAAATAAATGTACAGCCTGCATATGTGCCAAACATCCATGTGAGCGCGGCAAGCACGAGCGGAAGGATAAAAAGCGGCGCCGTGCTGATAATCACGTTCCCGAAGATGGGGATTACCGGAGGAGCATAAGAGACCATGCCCCCCTCTTTTGAGACAAGAACAACTTTTTTTATCTTTGCACCGGTCAGGAGGCAGCCAATAATATGAGAACATTCGTGGACTATAACACCCGGTGCGCTGATGAGAAAATAAGGCCATGAGCAGTTGAGCGCCCGTGACCAGACATGATCGAGCAGGCGCGAGAGTCCCATAACGACAAAGCCGGAAAAAATGATAAAGAGAAACGAGATCATTGCCGGGGACATTGCAAGGTCCATGATGCTAATAACGTCCGATCACATCAGTAAAAAAATAGCGTGTGTCTGGTTTTTGGCATGGCTGATATCCTGATATGCCCAAAAATCAATGATACACCTATGCCTCCCGGAACTATCCCGGATCCGCAAAAACCACCTGCCGGACCGGATGATCGGCCGGTAAACCGGCTCGCCCGGGAAAAGAGTCCTTACCTGCTCCAGCATGCGCACAATCCAGTTGACTGGTACCCGTGGAGTGAGGAAGCGTTTTCCCGCGCAGCAGATGAAAATAAGCCGGTCTTTCTTTCCATCGGGTATTCCACATGCCACTGGTGCCATGTAATGGCGCACGAAAGTTTTGAGGATCAAACCGTCGCTGCAATCCTCAACCGGAATTTTATCAGTATCAAGGTGGACCGGGAGGAGCGCCCGGATATCGATAGTGTGTATATGGGGATTTGCCAGCAGATGACCGGCACTGGCGGGTGGCCGCTTACGATTATTATGACACCAAAAAAGATGCCGTTTTTTGCCGGCACCTATTTTCCAAAAGAGTCCGGTCATGGCATGCCAGGCCTTACTTCAATCCTCGAACGAATTGTATTACTTTGGCACGAACAGCAGGATACGATCACCCGGTCGGCAGATGAAATAACAAGGCTCGCGCAGACCGTCCCAATCCCTGCCAACCGTGACCCGGATCGTGCCCTTATAGATTCGGGGTTCCGTGAACTTTCCCGGCAGTTCGATCTACAGAACGGCGGGTTCGGCAACGCCCCTAAGTTTCCTGCGCCCCATATTATGATCTATTTGTTCCGGTACTGGCATGCAACCGGCGAACCACGTGCCCTTTTTATGGCTGAACAGACTCTTGATGCAATCTGGCATGGGGGTATCTGGGACCAGGTGGGTGGAGGTCTCCACCGGTACGCGACCGATGCCCGGTGGCGCATCCCGCATTTCGAGAAAATGCTCACAGATCAGGCCCTCTTTGTCCTGGCCTGCACTGAAGCCTTTGAGGCGACAAAAAAAGACTGCTACCGCATTATGGCGGATGAATGCATCGGGTATGTGTTCCGCGAGCTGCGTGACCCGGACGGTGCATTTTATTCTGCAGAGGATGCAGACAGCCCGGGCGGAGAAGGCGTGTATTACACGTGGACACCGGATGAACTTTCCGCTGTGCTCGGTCCGGAGGAGGCAGCATTTGCAAGATCGATTTTTACCCTGACTCCGCTTCCGGTGACCAGATTTGATAGCGAAAAGACCGGACTTTACAAAGAACAAGATCGTTTTATCCTCTCAACTGCCGGTCCGGATCCGGTACTTGCGGGGACTCTTTTGATTCCGGCTGATGAACTTGCCGCCCGTCGTGAATCTGTCAGGTCACGGTTATTTTTAGCCCGGACCGGACGCCCCAGACCCACACGGGACGACAAGATCCTCACCGATGCCAATGCGCTTTTCTGTACGGCACTTGCCCGTGCAGGCAGGGTATTTAAAAAACCTGCATATATCCGTGCAGCATCCGGGGCTGTACAGTTCATCTTTAAATTTTTGTCAGACTGCAATGGAGAACTCAGGCACCGGTATCGTGACGGTGAAAGCGCGATAACGGCATTTGCAGATGATTATGCACATCTTATCTCTGCACTTATTGCGCTTTACGAAGCGACGTTTGATTCCGCGTATCTTTCCCGTGCAGTCAAACTCAATTCAGAATTTGTTACGCATTTCGGGGATGTAAAAAACGGCGGATTCTTTATGACGTCCGACAATGCGCGAGAACTTCCGGTACGCAAAAAAGAGTGGTATGACGGGGCGGTTCCTTCAGCAAATGTGATCGCATTTGAAAACCTCACATGGCTTGCGCGTGTGACCGGCAATAAAAAAACCGAAACTGATGCCGAAGCATGCTCGCGATTTCTTTTTGGAATGGCAGAACATGCCCCGGCCGCGGCTGCTGCATTCCTTGCTGCACTTCTTATATCGCCCCGCTTCGGAAATACGCAGGATCTGGTTATCGTTGGTGATCTTCACAAGAAGGATGCCCGCAATCTTCTTGATGTTACTGTTGATCACTATATGCCCGGACTAATCGTTCTTAATAAACCCCCGGGAGAAGACGGTAATACCGTCGAAGCCTTTGCACCGATCCTTCATGGGCGGGTTGCTATAAACGGCAAGGCAACAGCGTATCTTTGTTCCAAACGTTCCTGCCACCCCCCGGTTTGCGACCCGGGAGAACTGTCACGAATATTAAAAGAATCATAAAAAATGAACCGATTCAGGGGAAATTTTTACAGGAGGGATATAAAAAATTACATATTTTTGAGGGCGATAAGATCGCGGACGCCTACAAGTTTCCAGACAAGAGATCGTTCCTCTTCAGCGATCTTGTCCGGGTGGTCAGTTGGGGAATGGCCAAGCGCGGCAAGGATGTTGCTCGAAAGTTTCCGCTCGACGATCAGGCTGACAAATTTTTCCCGTATGATCTTCTTTTCAATCGAGTCCTCTACTTCTTCAAGATATCCCTGCAGGGTGACAAATGTATACGACGAGAGGTCTTTTGTGTATTTTTCTATTTCAACTGATACATGTGGGCTTTTCCTGAAATATTCCAGTTTCTTGCCGTATTTGGTTGAAAGGAAGTACATGAACGACCCGTCAAATACGTAGAGGAACGGCGCGATATAGGGATATTTCTCGCCCTGGAATGCGATCCGGCAGATGTATCCTTTCTCGATCAGCCGGTCATATTCCTGTTTATCCATCCGGGGGATCTTTACAACGTCCATTTATTCGCTCCAATCTGGATTCAAACAGAAAGATGATAAAACTTCTCAATTGAAAATTGCAATACAACAATTTTTTTTCTTAACTGCCGGGTAAATCCCAATGTGATTTTTATTCAGATTTCTTTGAGGGAAACGACCATGTTTTCCTGCCGTAAAAATTTTAAACAGATGTTTGTAAAAATACGTTCCGTTTG
>DAOQAA010000083.1:0-4909 GCA_035353675.1 Methanoregula sp.
CTGGAAACAAGAGATCCCCAGAAAGATTTCCCCCGGGCCATGGCGCTCTCGGCGATTATCATTGTCTTCTGCACGGTCCTTGCGACCCTTGCAATCGCGTTTGTCATTCCCGCCGACCAGCTCAACCTTGCCTCCGGGGTCATGCAGGCCATCCAGTATTTCTTTGACGCGGCCGGGATAGCGTGGCTTGTCGGGCCTATGGCGCTTTTGATCACGCTTGGCGGAGTCGTCAATCTCGCCTCGTGGCTTATCGGTCCGGCAAAGGGCCTTGGCATCGTTGCCGAAGAAGGGAACATGCCGCCGCTTTTTGACCGCACAAACAAGTACGGGGCGCCGGTAGCGGTACTTGTCATCCAGGCACTGATCGGTTCAGTGATATCCCTTCTCTATGTGTTCCTCCCGTCGGTCAACCAGGCATACTGGATCCTTTCGGCAATGACCGTCGAACTGCTCTGTATTGTGTACATTCTCGTGTTTGCGGCACTCATCAAACTGCGGTACAGCCAGCCGGACACACCCCGCCCATTCAGGATTCCTGGCGGGATGGCCGGAGTCTGGTTTACCGGAGGGCTCGGGTTGTTTGGCACGATCCTTGCCTTTGTTGTCGGGCTTATGCCTCCGTCTTATTTTTCAAGCGGCATTACCTATGTCTCATCAGTCCTCTTAGGCACGTTCCTTCTGGCCGTGCCGCCGCTTGTATTCCTGAAACTCAAACAACCCGGCTGGCTCAAAAAGCCTGCGGGCAGTTCGGAGGGACGACAATGAAACTACAGATGTATCCGGCGCAGAAAGGAGGTTTGGTATGACCTTACACTCATCAAGAGATATCGGGCTTGCAGTATTCCTTGTCGTGATGTTTATCCTGCCCTTCCTGCTTATCGGTCTCATATATGCCGAAACGCCATACCGCATGGTTGCCGGCGAACCGGTTAAGGACGCGGCCATTGCAATGGGCATCACCATTAAAAGCGTGAAAGATACGCACTGGAACCTTGCCGGGGCAACCGGCGGGAAGAACTATGTCCTTTCGGACACTGAAGGCAATGTTGTGACGATAGCGGTACAGTCCTTTGACAGTGCTGAATCCCGTGATGCCGCTATCCGTCTCTACAATACGTACACAATCGGTAAGACAAAACCGGTTGGCAATCTTGTCGTGGTCGGCCAGTACCTTGTCTATGTGACACCGGCAAACAGCCCGGTCCTCGCGAAGCTGGCGCCTTTATTAAAGCAGTACAGCGAAGCCTGACACCGGCCGGGCATTTCATTTTTATCAGATCGCCCGACAGGCATCTCGTTTTTTCCAGCCATGTTTACTTTTGCCCTGCACGCCGTACCTTTATCGCCCGCGAATCAAAGATCACCGGAGGATTACAATAATGGCAGCCTTCAGACTCGCATCGTTTGTTCTGCTTGTGCAGGATGTTTCTGTATCGAAAAAATTCTACATGGACCTTTTTTCGCAGGAGATTGCACTGGATCTCGGCATCAATGTCGGGTTCACGAGCGGCCTTGCTCTCTGGCAAAAAGAGTATGCAGAAAATGTGATGTTCGGACAGGCAGCACAGCCCCGGTCTGGGACCGGTTTTGAGATTTATTTTGAAACGGAGAATGTTGTGGATGCCTGGAAACGGATACAGGAACAGGGCATTGAAGTTGTGCATGGACTCCGTGAACAGCCCTGGGGCCAGCAGGTGTTCCGCATCTATGATCCGGACCGGTTTGTGGTCGAAGTCGCTGAACCGATGGATGCCGTGGTCCGGAGGATGCACCGCGAGGGGGTTCCTGATTCAGGCATCGCAGAAAAAACAACGATGCCCCTGGAAATAATCCGGCAGATCCTCGCATAAAAGCCGGGACATCCGGGTATTATGCGGGCAAAATTTTCACAGCACTGTCAGGCTTCAGGTTCGAAAAATATTTTCTTTTTCCTTTAATACACGAGCAGGACATATGCCATCGCGGTCGTGAGAAATGCGCCAAGAAGGATAATGAGTGCCACCGGGAGCATGAACCCCATCATGCCGTTGACCGTTGACGCAATCTGGGAGACCCGCTGCGAACCAAAGACAACAATCCCCCGGCACCATGTGGTCGTGCCTGCGGTTGTGGCTGGAGTGGCATCGGCAAGTGCATCTTTTACGGCCTCTTCTACAAGCGGGTAAAAGTCGTCGACCGGCACAACAAGCCCCACCTGGTTCCTGCCGGAAACGGTATTGACCACATGGGTATCGGTCGTCATGATCTCGCATTCGTCAACATGGGAGAGCAGCCTTTTACGGATCTCGTCACGGGCGCCGGTATGCATGTTGTTTGCGTCAAAGAGGACGTAGGCGGTCGTCTGCCCGCCTGCATCGATAACAAGCACCTGGACGCCAAGATCCCCGAATCCCTGCTGACGGGAAAACGGGAAGGTCCGGTGGGCGTAGCCGGCCGAGAACCTGCCCTGCTCCTGCTGTGCGGTCCGGGCAAATGCGGTCCCGGCTCCGTTGGTATATTCCATCGCAAGTTCCGTTCCCGGATGGACGCCGTCCTCTACCGGGTCCATGCAGTTGTGGGCGTCGACAAATGCGACATTTTTGAAATATTTCTCGCCCGCTTTCATGATCGCAAACCCGACAGAAAACTCAAGGTCTTCAGTCACGAGCGGTGACCGGGTCGCAACGGCAATGACCGTATCGCCAAACGCCTGCGCAAGTACATCCACCGACCCGCAGTGGTACCGGGCCGACAGGGTACAGCCGGTGTTTGTACACGCATCCGGCTGCGGCCGTGCCGAGAGGACGGCCTCACCGACTTTCCGGACCTCGGTTTCATCAACCGGGTTGAAATCGTGCGAGGCTGAGCCGTGGAAGACCATCGACGACTCCCCGAGCATCCCATGGAGGATCTTCGGCAGGTTGCTTCCCCCGACTTCCCCAAGGGGCCCGGGGTGGACGTTTGGCACCGTTACAAAAATCTCTTCTTTTCCCTCCCGCTGCATGACAAGCGAGATCTCGGGCACGACCACGCTCTCTCCGATGCTCCGGAAAAAGTCATCGAGTTTGTGGCTGCCTTCCGAAAGGTGGGCCAAAAATGCGTTTGCAAGTTCAAGGGGCCCGACCCCGAAGTTTGCCTTCATCGGGCGTTCAATTATGATAATGAAGAGGAGGACAGCGACAGCGAAGCTGATGTGGAGGAGGATGGAGAGCTGCACGAACGCGAGGCCAAGGAATGGCGCAGCTCCGATCACTGCAATGCCGGAGTGGACAAGTGCCGGGATTACAACCCGCCGGAGGTGATAATCGACGACAGCGGCCAGAAGGAGCATCCGGAACGCGAAGACAAATGCAAGCGAGACGGCAAAGAAGAGCGGGAACGAGTACCGGAACAGCAGGATGGGCGACAGCGAGATAAACAGCGAGATGACAAGGCCGATTAATGCAGTAAGCCCCGACCAGTCGTACGTGAGTTTCCCGGAAAACTTTCGGGCGAACCATGGTGTCAGGGCAAGGGCGGCAAGCGCCGGGAGGAAGTATACCGCGATGGGAAAAAGGGCAGGATTTGTGAGGGATCGATCGTTTCCCAGCATCGCCATGATTTCGACACAGCCGCACAGGAGGACGATGACGGCAAGGGACTTTATCCACGAAGGGCTTTTTACGATATATCTTGAGAGCCCCTCAAGTTTTGTGTCAAATTCGCCGCTCAAAGGAGCACCCGTCCCGACAGTTTTGTCCCATGGAAAAGAATCGGCTTTTTGGTAAATATGGGATTTGATTTGTGTCAGCCGGTTCTATGCTGCGCCGTCACTTTTACTTTCGCCTTGTCCGGCATTGGTTATTTATAAAGCAAAGAAAATTTGTTTTATGATACCTATGGATGAGATTTCCCTTGTGACGGTTAAGCCGCAGCAGGTTGTCGGGATAAAAAAGACCGGGACGTATGCCATGATCCCGGAACTCTTAATGCAGCTCTGGGGACATATTGAAAAGAACCGGATTACCTGTGCTGGAGCGCCGGGGTTTGTCTGCCATGAGGTTTCACCCGAAGCGGCAAAGGAGGCAAACAGCAAAGGCACGGCGGTTATTGAAGTGGCATGGCCGGTTGCCGGCCCGGCATCAGGAAGCGGGGAGATCCGGGTGTACGAACTTCCCGGCGGAAAAATGGTAAGGACCGTCCACCACGGGCCGTACGAGACCTGCGAACCGACATACCAGAAACTCTTTGCATGGATCGGGGAGCATAACCTTCACATTTCCGGGCCTGTCCGGGAATTCTACTCAAACGATCCCTGCGAGGTCAAACCCGAAGAGATCCTCACCGAGATTTTTGTCCCGGTGAGCTGACCTTTTTAGTGTGCGGTTCTCGTGCCTGAAGTTCTCCCGGTTGGGAACAATAGCTGATCGTTTTTGGGATCGGGCAGGTTTCTGTACACCTGCCCGGGGAAGGACACCCCCCACGTCCTTTGGGACGGACCGCTGCGCAGGCCGGGTACGCAAGTCCTGCAGTAAGAAGTATCACTGCCACGATGCGTCGGGCAGATTTGACAAACTGCATAGTAACTGACCGTTTTTGTTTTTTAGCAGTCACTGATCAGGGAACGGTAAATAATGGCTGTATTGTCCCGGCGTAAACCTTGATACCGGAAGGGGATAATGTTAACCAACGCTATATTACCAATTTATATAATATAGTTGACACTTAAAGTCTATTCCCGGAAAATGCCAGGATGGGCACTTCACATGGTATGATACTGCCCTGCACCCTTTTTGATGCCGGCCCCTCCCGACCGGATCCAGATGTGCGGATCCGGACCCTCCGGCATCGTTTAAGAAATTGTCCGGCTCTTTGAAGGCCGGATAGCGTATAAAAACGGCTCTGTAGAAAACCTGATAGAAATTTTTTAGTTTTGTTGCGATGGGACCCC
>DAOQAA010000084.1:0-4802 GCA_035353675.1 Methanoregula sp.
CCTGCGGAACCTTTGCTGCACGGGAACCGTTCTTGAGACGGGGTACATGCGATGCGCCCCGGCCGCTTCCCCAGCCGACTGCTGATGAACAGATACCGGCATACGGGTATGCCCCGTGCGGCTGTCTGCGGGTGCTCTGGAGTGCCAGGACTGCTTTCCTGATCAGGTCCGGGCGGTACTCTTCTGAAAACATGGCCGGAAGTTCGATATCCTTTGCCACTCCGCCTTCGATTGTCTTAACCTGTGCTTTCATCTCTGATCACCCCTGCTTGCTCTGGACGCTCACAAACTGGATCGCGGGCGACCGTACAACATGTTCACCCTGCCGGATTGCCGGGCGGATACGGATAAGTCTCTTTGCCGGGCCCGGAACGGAGCCCTTTACAACAACGTATGCGCTCTTGAGCACACCGTAATTGAGGAAACCGCCTGCGGGGGTTATCTCGGCACCGTTCTCACCGATCTTTAAAATGCGCTTGTTAAATTCGGTGCGCTGCTGGTAACCCATCTGACCCATCTGCGGGACTTCCCAGCGGATATGGTGGGGGTTCCACGGTCCAAGTGTACCGACATGGCGTTCTTTTCCGCCAACGGAGTGTTTTCTCTTTCTGAGCGTTACACCCCAGCGCTTGACGGGGCCCTGTGAACCTTTACCGATTGTAATTGCGGTGATGTCAGCGTATGCACCAGACTCAATCACATTGCTGAGCCGGATTTCCTTTCCGAGCTGACCGAGTGCAAACTCATACTGCTTTGCAATATCTCCACCGGCAACCTTGATCTCCATAAGATCGGGTACCTTCTTTGGCACACCGCTTATGGCGGCAGGCTGCGTGTATGCAACCGCGTAGATCTCAACAACCTGTCCTGCGGCAAGTGCGTCTGAAAATTTCTTTTTTGCTGCCGCACTGTCGTAGTTCTTGGGTACTGTGACTCTCTTGGAGAGCTGGCTGTCCAGCGGTTCTGCCCAGATTTCGGTAAATGCATGTTTGCCGTAGGTATCCTGTGTGTAGGCACGCACTGCGGCAACCTTCATGGTCGGTATTTCGATAATGGTTACCGGTACCATGATCTCCTTGCCCTCTGTCGGGCTGTCCTTGTGGTCATCGACCATGAGAACATGCGTCATCCCCACTTTGTAGCCTGCAAAGCCAAGCAACGCGGGTGCGCCGGTATGCTGTGGCCAGGACTTGTATTTGGGTATGGGGCTCTGTGCACGTTTTCGTGGGCTGAATGCCAGTGAGCCTCGGCGTGGTCTGTTTATCTTTGGCATGTGTCAATCAATCCTTTTCATTCGTGTTTTTGATGGTTTTACTTGACACGAACTCTTGTGATTAATCCGAGACTGAAGTGATATCACTTGCCTGTCTGGTAAGCCAACACGCGAACCGGCAAACACAACAACGGACTTTTATTACCCATATTTTACACGGATACAATCTGTCCTGTCTGTTTGACGGTAGTTACGGAAAACCGGAATGGACGGCTAAATCCGCCCTGTCCCGGTAAATCCGGTGTTTTTTCTCGCGAAAGAAGACCCTGACATTGACGCATCTCCTGTTTTTACAGGAGAACAGGCTCGTTTGCTTAACGTCCACCTTTACGTCACGGTCAGATCCAACTCTGTCAGCCCGTTGTGACGATTCACAACTCCTTCTCGGGATCCTCCACACGGATGCGGAGGTCACCAATCGGGGAAATACCCACGGCAGAATCGGGTTCTGTGTCATTTTGGACCCAATCCCGCCGGTGCTGTACACGCACTTTTGTGAATGTACCGCAGGGACACCCCCATATCGGCTTCCGTAAATATTGATCAAAAAAGGATATATATCTATGCCAGAGTCCCGGGGATTCACACGCCGGTCCTTTTGATCGTGCAGAGTCTAACTGGATCCAATGGATCAGACGTAATCGGGTATCCAGCTAAAATTACCCGAAGTATATCTCTCCCTCATCCGTGATATAGATCTGCACATCCTCACAGATGCACCGGGCTTTATATGACTGCGGACGGGATTCCCGGAGCCGGTTGATAAGTGAAATTGTATCATATTTCACTTTGATCTTTGCTTTTTCAGCCTCTGCAAAGATCATACTCGGTACTTCGAAAAGATCTGTTCCGGAAGGGATGGTGCAGAGATGAGTGGCATCAAGAGTATATAAAAATTCAAGTGTCTCTTTAGCTCTCCGTATATTTTCCATCGCAGATTTCTCAATTGTGCAGACATTCGCTTTCGATGTACTGATGATATCTGCGATCTGCTGCTGGGTCATCCCCTGTTTCCGGTAACGGAGCACTTCCCTCTGCCTTTCTGTGAGCAGACCATCTTTCATACTATTGATTCCATCACCTAAACTTAAACACTTTTCGTTAACATCGCTAAAACTACCGGATTTGCCTGAAACATACTGTTGACATTAATGCCGACAGTCCTCGTTACTATGAATAAAACCCGCCAGGAAAAATCAAGACATGAGGTATGTGAAGGTATGTGGACTTTCAGAGAAAAACTGATAATTATTATCTGTTATTCCCGTTTTAGGCCTGTAGCACGCACCGGGTTTTCAGGTAATCACCCAAATACTGCAACTCAAAAACAAATAACCAAAAATCCGGCGTAAAAAATGATTTCAAAATCTTTATAAGAATACCGGGTCATAATAACGTGTTATAAAACAAAATAGAGGTGAAATTTCAATGGTTGTTAAAGTAGGCGTAGCCAAGTTAGGCAATATTGCAAGTGGTGTAATGGCAGAACTGCTTCTCGATGAGAGAGCAGACCGTGAAGACATGCAGACATTCATGGCGACCAGCGGAACAAAGCTCCAGCCCGAGGATATCGACCGTGTCGTATCCAACATGAAGGCATGGAAGCCGGACTTCTGTATCGTTGTATCTCCGAATGGAGTACTGCCCGGCCCGACCGGTGCCCGCGAGCAGCTCGCCGCAGCAGGAATCCCCTGCGTTGTCATTACCGATGATGTTACCACTAAGAAGGAATGGGAAGACGTCAAGAACAGCAAGTTCGGATACATCATCATGAAGGCAGACTCCATGATTGGTGCACGCCGTGAGTTCCTTGACCCCATCGAGATGGCAGACTACAACGGTAACCTGATCAAGGTGCTCGCACTGACCGGTGCATTCCGCAAGCTCCAGATTGCCCTCGACAAGGTCATCGACCAGGTCAAGGCCGGCAAGAAGGGTGCAGACCTCGAGCTCCCGAAGATTATCATGTCCTCGGACAAGGCAGTCGACGGCGAATTCACCAACCCCTATGCACTTTCCAAGGCACGTGCAGCCTACGAGGTCGCACAGGCTGTTGCAATGGTAAACGTGAAGGCATGCTTCATGACTAAGGAATACGAGAAGTATGTCCCCATGACCACCAGTGCCCATGAAATGATGCGTGCAGCAGCACGTCTCTGCGATGAGGCCCGTGAGCTTGAGAAGGCCGGCGATGGTATCATCCGCAAGCCCCACAAGAAAGACGGCGTTATCGTTTCCAAGGTAAAACTGATCAGCAAGCCCGAGTAAGTTTTATCTCAATTATTTTTCCTTTTTTGGTATATTTTCGTAATTCCCGGATATTTTAACCCGGAATTATATCATGAGATTAAAGAGGAGTTCTCGCCATTCCGGTAGTACCGTCCGAGGTCCTCAGGCAGGGTCAGGATAACAGGTTCGCCATGGAGGCGTTCCATATATGCAGAATCACAGGTAGATAATGGGTTGGGGTTTATTCTCGATATTAATGAACAAAATGCACAAAAACCTGCTTTCGTTTTTTCTTTATTAAAATAAACGGACATATTGAAGGCATGCGTTCCAAGTTTTTCGTAAAGGGATATGACAGAGACAATACCTTCTGAAAGCTGCTCAATATAACTTTCGAATTCATCCAGCCGGCTGATTGGCATGACGCCTCGAATTTCACGTTCTCCTAATGGAACTGCATGGGCTGACCAAAAGATTTCATCCCCAAACAGGTACCGGTCTGATACTCTCTCCTGTTCCCGCACGGTGTCCCAGTACCGCTTATTGTATTTCCGGTAATATTCTTCACATGCCGAAATATACCGTTCAGTCATCCATGTCGGACGCTTATCAGAGATACCCTGGATATGTGGATGAACAATACTTGCCCCTGCTGAAGGAAGAAAATTCCAGTTTATCCCGGGATAACCATCAAACCGGAGAAGCGATTCCGTCTGGGCCATAAGAGCTTCTGCTATCTGCTTTCGGGTAAACCCGGATACAGAATGATCGCGGGTTATCACGGTGACCGTGTGCCATTCGGCAAACGGGAACATATTGGGAAAGGTGACACTTTCACCCAGAAGAATACGGTTCCCGTCAGCAAAGGTGGGGGTAACAGAGAATATCTTTTCCTCGCAGAATGGGCAGGTTCCTGAATTTTCAGGCACCCTGAATGCTTGATCAATTTGTCGTTTAAGCCGTTCCGGGCTGATCCGGCAACGAAGACCGGTTAATTTTTCTTCCCGATACTGAAGGTTCCCCCTTTCGGTTACAACATCAGAGACGGTAAACATATCCTTATCCTAATGGAAATACTCGTTTGGAACAGATAGTCATTTGCAATATTCCCTGAGGTATCGCGGAATTATTTCTGTATATTGATACTGGAGTCAAACGAGAAAATAAAAAAAGGATTTTTTTCCTATCGGCCTTGGTTCCCAAAGGGAACATTTTCGGCGGTATTTTAAAAGCAGATGATTGGGGTCTGCTTATACGATATACTTGCCGAGGAGGCGGATAGAGTTGGTCATGTCGGGAC
>DAOQAA010000085.1:0-4770 GCA_035353675.1 Methanoregula sp.
CAAACCCGACGATCAACTCCTACAAGCGTCTGGTCCCCGGCTACGAAGCACCCTGCTACATCTCCTGGAGTACTACGAACCGGTCCGCCCTGATCCGTGTTCCGGCTGCCCGCGGCAACAGCACTCGTGCCGAATTCCGCAGTCCTGACCCGATGTGCAACCCATACCTTACGTTCGCCTGTATGCTCGCTGCCGGTCTTGACGGTGTGAAGAACAAGATTATGCCGCCTGAGTCGACTAACGTCAACATCTATCATCTGAGTGCAAAAGAGCGTAAGAAGATGAAGATCGATATGCTGCCAGGCAGCCTTGCCGAGTCCCACCAGTACCTGTTAAAAGATCAGGTGCTCTGCGATGCGCTTGGCCCGCACATTATCGAAACCCTAACAAACATTACCGAAGCGGAGACCGACGCATTCCGTCTCGCGGTTCACCCGTGGGAACTGGACCGGTACCTCGCTACCTACTAATCTTCCAAATTTTTTTATCACGATCTGGCACAGGCTGGACTTTTCATCCGGTAACTGACCTTAACGTCACTCTGACGCTTGCTACTTCAGGGTGTACAGGCATAAGAATGCCTGGCTGGTGCGACCGTCCGCTCGATCTGGCGGCAGGATCGCATGCATACCCCTCAAGCGTCTGAGTAATCGCGGACTAGATGTCCCACCTATCAGTTACGGGAGAAACATATGGCTCTGGATACCGGTGTTACAACCTGGCTCATGGTCTCGGCACTTCTGGTTATGCTGATGACCCCGGGAGTCGGGTTTTTTTATGGCGGACTTGTCAGAAAGAAGAATTTTATCTCGATGATTGCCCTCTCTTTTGTGGTGCTCTCGCTCGTGAGTATCCAGTGGATCCTGGTCGGGTACTCGCTTGCGTTTGGCCCGGACGTTGGAGGGTTTATCGGCAACCTGCAGTACCTCGGACTTAACGGGGTCAGTGCGGATGCCGGGAGTGCGGCATACCCGCCGCTCATCTACATGGTTTTCCAGCTCTTCTTTGCGTCCGTTACGATCACGATTGTGACCTCCGCAGTTGCAGAGAGGATCAAGTTGACGTCGTTTATCGTGTTCGTGCTCGTATGGCTGACAATCGTGTACTGTCCCCTCGCGCACTGGGCATGGGGGGGCGGCTGGGCGCAGCAGATGGGGCTTATTGATTTTGCCGGCGGGACAGTTGTCGAGATCTGTTCGGGATTTGCCGCGCTTGCGCTGGCACTCGTGATCGGGAAACGGGCGGGTTTTGGTGAATATTCTCTTGAGCCCCACAACATCCCGATCGCGCTCCTCGGTGCAGCGCTTCTCTGGTTTGGGTGGTTCGGGTTTAATGCGGGAAGCGCCCTTGCCGTAAATGCGAGCGCAGTTACTGCGTTTGTGAACACGAACACCGCAGCAGCAGCCGGTGCGCTTGCCTGGATGTTTGCGAGCTGGTATCACGGTAAGCCCAGCTCGCTTGGGATGGTGAGCGGTGCGATCGCCGGGATGGTGGCGATAACACCTGCGGCCGGCTTTGTCAGCCCGCTTGTGGCCATTCTTATCGGTGCAGTCGCAGGTGTGCTCTGCTTTGCGATGATGCTCGTGCGGATCCACAGGCAGTTTGACGAGAGCCTTGACGCGTGGGCGATCCATGGCATGGGCGGCCTCTGGGGTACGCTCGCGACCGGCCTGTTTGCGGCAGCGGCAGTTGCCGGATTCTCCGGCCTCTTTGAAGGAAATGTCCACCAGTTTCTCGTAAACGCGGCAGGTGCGTTTGCGGCTGTGATCTATGCGTTTGTTATGACGTACGTGATTGCGACTATCATCGATCGGTTTATGGGGCTGCGGGTAACACCCGATGAGGAGTACGTCGGGCTTGACATCTGCCAGTATGGCGAGCGGGCGTAGAAAACCCCGCATGTCTCAACCATTTTTATAATTTTTACCTGCTTTATCTGATTCCTGCCCCTGCGGGATCTTTTCTTATCCCAAAATGCCTTCCTGTTCCCCATTCGTGATTTTTCTCCTCAATAATCAGTAAGATATACTCGTTTCCGGATCTCAAATGAGATAATGATAAAACAATAAAATTTATAAGTGTAGGAATATAACTTCCTTCCTACAATAGTGGTGAACAATTGGTAATTCAAGACCTGGAACGCAGATGATGCAAAAAAACCAGCTCACAAAAGAGGGACCGGACTTTCTATCCGGAACCGCTCAACGGATTTTGTGCACATTATGGTTCCGGGAGAATGATCCCGTGCCCGCCTTTATAATTAACGTATTATACAGGTCACGGCACAAAAGCAGATTTGATTACATCAGGTGAGTTGAATGGTTATGGATTCTGGAGCAATTGCATGGGTGCTCGTCTCAACGGCGCTTGTCATGATCATGACACCGGGAGTCGGGTTCTTCTATGGCGGTCTTGTACGGAAGAAAAACTTCATCGATATGATCACGCTGTCGTTTGTGGCCTTTGCCCTCGTAAGCATCCAGTGGGTGCTGATCGGGTACTCGCTTGCGTTTGGTCCGGATGTCGGCGGATTTATCGGTAATCTGCAGTACCTCGGCTTAAACGGTGTCGGTATGGACCCCGGTCCGTACAGCACGGCAATACCCGGGTTGCTCTACATGGTATTCCAGCTCGTGTTTGCAACCGTGACTATGGCGATTGTCACATCCGGTTTTGCCGAGCGCATCAAGTTCAGTGCATACCTGGTTTTTGCGCTGCTCTGGACAACGATCGTTTATGACCCGCTCGCCCACTGGGTGTGGGGCGGCGGCTGGACGGCCCAGTTCGGCTCGATCGATTTTGCCGGCGGCACGGTCGTGCACATCAGTTCAGGATTTGCCGCGCTGGCACTGGCGCTTGTAATCGGCAAACGTGTCGGGTTTGGCAAGTACGCGATGGAACCGGCGAACATCCCGTGGTCGATCCTCGGTGCTGTACTTCTCTGGTTTGGCTGGTTCGGGTTTAACTCAGGAAGCGCCATTGCAGCAAACGGCCTCGCGGTGAGCGCCTTTGTCACCACCAACACAGCGGCAGCAGCCGCGGCAATGACCTGGCTGCTGGTCTCGTGGGCACATGGCGGCAAGCCGAGCTCGCTTGGATTTGTTTCCGGTGCAGTGGCAGGTCTTGTCGCCATCACACCGGCTGCCGGGTTCGTAACCCCTATAGCTTCGATCGTGATCGGTGCTGTGGCCGGTGCACTCTGCTATGGTATCATGCTCTGGAGGCAGGGTAAAGGCGTTGATGAAAGTCTCGATGCATGGGCAGTCCATGGTATGGGCGGCCTGTGGGGTGCACTCGCAACCGGTATTTTTGCATCCGCTGCGGTCAATGGCTACTCAGGACTTCTCGAAGGAAATGTCCACCAGTTCATTGCCCAGATTGTCGGGGCAGGAGCGGCGGTCATCTACGCATTCGTTGTCACGTATATCCTCGCGGTGATCGTGGACAAAACCATCGGATTGCGGGTGAGTGAAGAAGAGGAATATGTCGGGCTCGACATCTCCCAGCATGGTGAGCGGGCTCAAGGATAATCCGGGTGATTTCCATGAAAATGATAATTGCAATCATCAAACCTGAACGATTCGAGTTCGTGAAAAAAGCACTTGAAGACAAAGGCTATGTCGGCATGACAATCAGCGAGGTCAAAGGCCGGGGCGAACAGAAAGGGATCTCCCTTGAGTACCGTGGCGGCAAGATGACCGTCGATCTCCTGCCCAAAACCCGGATCGAGATCGTGATCCGCGATAAGGATGTCGAAGATTTGGTCACGACCCTGACCGGGGCCGCACGGACCGGAAAGATCGGTGACGGGAAGATCTTCATTGTGCCGGTCGAGAAATCCATACGGATCAGGACCGGTGATATAGAGACATAAAAAAACAGCAACTGCAAATATACCGTCCAACAGATGCAGCAATCTTATTTCAGGAAACGGGATCCTCCCTTCCCGTTCCTGTTTAAAAAAACGTTTCAGCCAGCCACATCACTCTTCTGGCCAAAATTTCACATCGGAATTTTTTTATTCCGCATCCAGAAGCGTACGGAGTTTACTTTCGATATGCGGTGAGATGTGAATATGTCCAGGCAGGCCAAAGATGTCCGTGTCGTATTTTACCGCGTCCTCCATATCTTCATCCGATATCCCGTACTTCTGGTGATCGACAATCTCATGGAAAAAGATCTTTCCGCCTCCGGGAATGATCCTGCACAGGCAGAGGTTTTCTGCCACTCCGGCCCGGATATAGAAGAACGCTGAACCGATCATTGATTTACGCTGGTACTGGATCTGTTCAAGGATCGCTTCATATTCCGGTTCTGATCCATCCGGCATGGCGTACCGCGGCAGCGGTTCCCTTTCGGCATGCATCTCCTTGGTTGTCATCGATTTTTACCCCCTCCCGAAATGTACCCTCGCGGTTTTGGTAAACCGGAGGATATGATGGAAATATCCTTCCTCTATATATATATTTAATCCAACTTTACAACAGCCTGATTCGAGACTCTCCAATCTGGGAGTGCGAAACAAAAACATATCTGCATTTTTTTAGTTCTCCTGTTCTTTTCCAGGTCCCGCTGGTAACTGTCGCCGATAGTGCCATCAGATTAGTAATCGGTCAGTTTGGGCGGATAGGAGAGTCCCGGTATGAGAGAATCCTTTTTTTTCCTTAAGCGTAAATACATCTATGATGATCGAGTATCTCGTCCTGATATCCTGCATTGGATTTCTGGCATTCCTGATACCCGGTCGCCACCGGAAATATGCGGCGATTA
>DAOQAA010000086.1:0-4551 GCA_035353675.1 Methanoregula sp.
CATTTTCATTAAGTCCCATTAACGCAACAGCACCATGGATGAAAACATCCGAATACCCGGTTTCAAAGACAATTCATCGTCGCTCCACTCGGATGAATGCACATCATATCATCAGGAAGATAATCATAGCACGCAACAGGGAAGTTCCTGATCTTCTCGAACAGTATATGGAAAAATCCGGCGAAACCGAGCAATGGATTACCGTACAGGAGTTCCGTGCCTATTTCCAGCTGGATGAAATGTATGCACCTGCGATTTCCGGGTTCCTGCGCAGGATCTATCATGGCCCGTTCTTTTCCTGTCAATATCGGGTAGAACGGATAGAGAAAGTACTTATTCACACACCGCAGCGCAGGTACATTATCCGGTACCTGGTAAAAAAGAGACCGGAACCACGAGGGAAATCTGCCCGCGGGACACAATAAACGGCCTGGACTCACTCCCCGCTGATGAAGATCACCTTCGCAGACCCGTCGCTCAGGTTCGATTTCTCCGAACCCCGCCGCGAGTTCGCAAAGGGGTGCAATCCGCGAGTTCATGCCCCCCGGCGAGCGCCCACTGATTATCCCGGCAAGGTAAGACCCATCCAACTTTTTTTGGTAATTGTAAAACATCAGCCCCTTACCAGATATTGAGAAACGTAAATTCTCAAATAATTGATCTTCAATGATTCAAAAGCACGAGATATCCGCTCTTGGGGGCTTCGCCTCCGCCGCTCGGGAATCCCCTGTTGCGATTGTGCTGTATTACCTGGGTGGGTACGATCGCATTGTACCCCGTCCCCCCACGGGGGACTGGTGGCACAAGAGGGGGGAAATCATGACACCGCAGCGGGTTTCCCTCAAGTTAGAGAAAATATGGTTATCATAGCATTGGGGGCTGATTTTTGATAATCACCTACTTTTTTTCAGGATTTTCCCGGTTTAATGTCATAATCAGCCAGTTGCCACAAACCTTTTTTTCCCGGATGCAAATCACTCTTCGATACCCTATGGAACAAAAGGAACTGAGTGAATTCATCAAAAATATGGACACAAAAGTGCTCAAGGACGAGGCAAAGAAACTCGGGCTGAAACTGGGTCGCTGTCCGACAAAGATGAGCATTGCAAAGATGCTTCCTGCAGAAACCCTGAAAAAGCTTGCAAAAAAATAAACGATTAAATTATAAAATGGGTAGTGCTTCTCGAATCAGTATACCTTATTCTCCGCATCACAACCGGTTATTCCTGAACTTGCACGCCGATCTATGCATGAATAAAAATGGGATTCTGGAATTATTTATAACCTCGACCGGATCGATATTCGCATCGATCGGGCAGTTGAAGGATATCATCCCCACGCAGGTGGGGAACTCTTTAGGTAGGTTCGTTCTATCGGTTCATCCCCACGCAGGTGGGGAACTTTCTTCAATATTTATTGGATACCAAAGAGAATTTGTTCCTGGGATCTTTGCATTTTTTTAATGTTAACAGGAAAATTCCCATCATGTATGAGTCGATCATGTTCCCGACTTCGGAGGAGCTACTCCATTTCCCTCTATTTCTATCACATTTCTTCGGTAATTTAGTTTTCTGCTTTTCAAGGGATGGAGGGCAGGATGTAATGGAACTCCGGAATTACACCCGTTTGATCATCATCATCCCGCAACCAAAACCTTTCGCAGGCCCGATACCGGTAAAAAGCGCCCGTACAAATTGTTCAGGATCGGTAACGGTAAGAAGTCCGGTAAAATCAAGGGTGCTGATCCTGATCTCATGATTTCCCCTGGCCTTTTTAAAACGGCACGGGAGATACCCGTCTGCCCTGATATCTTCGCCACGGATGGAAAAACCATTTGCTTCCCCTTTTTGCGCAAGCCAGATAACACCCGCCTCCTGCACAATATCTGCTTCCCGGGGTAACACCCCCTGTTTTTCTCTGATACGGGTCTTTGCCTCCATAACAACATCATGCCGGTGTTGTTTGTGTTCATCATCGCGTTTTGCCCGGATAGGATTTGCCCTCAGGACAAACGAAAACACCTGACCTTTTTTCACAACAGGAGCATACGGTTTGGATTCCAAAAACCAGATCCCTTTCCGATCATTTGGCGCCCGATCCGATACGCAGAAAAACGCGGGATGTCCCTGCACCAGATCCTGCCGGTAGATAAAATCCCGCGTCCGTTCCGGCGCGTCGGCAAACAGATCCCAGATCAGAGAATGCATGTGATAGGTACTGTCAACATGCTCCCAGAAACCCTTTTTTTCTGCTGCATCCGGCCGCAGCCGTACCCTGCTGATCAGCATCGTCAGCTCCCTTTTAGTTGCCTGATGAGGGCAGAATGTTCTTCACGGTCCGCAAATTGCCAGCGTTTCCGGCTGGATGGATCATCGCGGTGTATTGCGGTATAATCCTCTTCAAACCCGGTTGTTTCATCGCCTTCCCAGAAAATCCGGATATCCTTCCGGGAGGTCAGTCGTGAAATAAACGAATGGTCCGGGAACCGGACGGATCCCAATGCTTCTGCCAGGGTATCTGCCATTATAATCTGTGCATGAACCGGCAGTGAGAGCGGACAGGATTTCCGTCCGAGATAGAGAACAAATGCGGGATTCTCCAGCCGGGTTTTTATCGTTGTAACAGGGTATGGAGGAGATATATTACGGCCCCACAGACAGATAGTGTAAACCGCGTCGCACCGGTAATCCCGTGATGAGAGGATGGTGCTGAGTTCATCCTTTGACACCGCGAGTTCATCTCTTCTCGTTAAGAACTCATACTTCTTTTTTCCTTTACCGGCCGGGGGAACCTGTATAGTATGATAATCCCTCAGCAGGGTCCCCGGGGCATCGATTCTTATTGCTATAAGGTACCCTTCAGCAAGTTCACGCTGCCGTTCTTCCTCATCACGCCGTATTCCCATGGCAGCTGCGATAAGACCCATGACCGCAGATTTTGACGGGTGGTCAGAAGTCGGGCGGATCGATCCCACTGCTATGTCGCCCCAGGAAACCATTGAACCATAAAGGCGAAAGATCAGGAACTCACGCATATTAACCAGCCACAAACGTAAGGAGTTCGGAAAGTTTTCCTGTGCCGGCAAATGCATTCATCTCATATTCCTGAGTCCAGCATTTTCCGTACACATCATCCATCTTTTTCCGCGTATCTGCCAGAGCGGTTATTGCAGCACCGAGCAGGTTCTTCCCGTTGAGCGCTTCAAGATACGCTACCGATAATGAGCGTGGCTGCTGGGTGCCTTTCTCCACGAGCAGGTACGACGCATATGCACGTGAGGCAAATGAGTTCTGCCTGCCTGATGGTGTAACCTTTACTGCCGATTCCACGAGTACCCGGATAGCTGCCGCTGCAAGTCCTTTACCCCCGTTCTTTTTATCGCCTCCAAGGTTCTCCTCGAGAAGCGTTTTGTTGATACAGACATACTCATAGAACAACCCGGACGCAAATGCCAATTCCCCAATGTGTCCGGCGCCGGCATCATCATCGCCCCTGTTGAGGTCATCAACCGCAGTGAAATAATCGTCTTCAACCGCGACTTCATGCACGGTCACGGCATGGGCGACCTGGACTGCAGCTTCAACATTATACCGGGTTGCGTTTGCAAGCATACGCCCGAACATTGCCACATCAATGGATGAGAGCTTTTCTTGTAAAAGACCGGAGAGTTCATCTCCATTTGGCTCACGTTTTTCTTTGATGAGCGTCATGATCAGTGTCTGGATAGCAGCAATTTCATCATTCGAATAAAACACCAGTTGTTCACTTCTTAAGGTGGCTTTGTCAACGTTCGATTTTCCCTTTTTTGTATCTTTGGTCTCGCCATCCGGCTCTACTGCTTTGTCCTTTTTGGTTTTTTTACGGGTGTCTTTCGGAGATTTATCAACAAAGACCGATGTGATCTTCCATGCCCATGACTTCGCTTTCTCTTCAGGAATACCGGTTACGTTTTTTGGATCATCCGTTTTTTTACCATCAAGCAGTTCTCTGAGCGGCAGACCGCTGGTGAGTGCATCTTTCACCATCACGCCCATCTCCCTGGTGCGTATGCCCATGTGATCCTTGAGATGTTCGGTAAATATATCGGATGTCCGCCACGCCCGTTTCAGGCTCTGCGACGAAATGCGGAGGCGCTGGGTTCCGCCCATTACGGCCGTTTTCGGCCTGCCAAGATCGTCGCGGTTCAGGTTTGAGGGGGGATACGAAACAAGCATATGGAGTTGGATAAATTCGGCCATGATTATCAGATTCCCAATTTTTCTTCATTCGGTGCATTCTCATAATAGGCATATGCCCATTCTTTTTTCGTGCGTTCATTCCACCAGTAGATCCCGTTTGCAAGACTCACAATGTCAACAGAACCTCCAAGAAGCCGGACAAAACGGATCATTGCCGGGTATAGTTTATCGGGATCATCAATCTTCAGCAGCTGCCGGAATCTCAGGTCGCTCACGCAAGCCCTTTTTTCCCGGCCCCATTTCAGCGGGGGACTTGCTATCTGGACTGCAAATGATTGCTGGAAATTTCTCTCATGACCCTTATATCTGTACT
>DAOQAA010000087.1:0-4516 GCA_035353675.1 Methanoregula sp.
ACAACAACCTAATCGGCCGCAGACCCATCCTGAAGCGGCGGACCTTTCAACTACAAAGCATTCCAGCATTCATAGCCTATGGGGTATTATCCCCAGTTTCCCGGGGTTATCCCCCTCTTCAGGTTAGGTTGTCCACGTGTTACTGAGCAGTATGCCGAGGTCTTACACCTCTCGACTCGCATGGCTTAATCGAACTCCGATAGCAGTGGCCTCTGGCAGGATCAACCAGAATTCAAATTGTACATCTGTACGCACACTAATATCTGAACCTTAATTTCGAGGAATTAGCGGTTACTAAACAAATTTCCGCATTGCCAGTATCAACGTCAGAACCAACTCCGGTCAAGCCGGGTCGCGTTGGATCTCCATCAAAGATTTTGCTTTGTGTTCGTCGTGTTTGTTCACTTGAACACGGGCTCATAATGTAGGTCACAGGACTATTTATACCTTGTTACCTGCATTGTTTGTTTTCGGAACCAAACTCCGGAAATCCCCGGTTTTGTTGGCTCTTCATCACATTTTATCGTCGTGTTTTTGATTTAAACACGGGCTTACAATGTAGGTCTTGGAGGTATTTAAACCTTGTTCCCTTTCATTTTTGCCCAACTTCGGACCCGACACCATCCCTTTTTGAGGGGCGGTTTTCTTCGGGTCTTCATCAGAAATTGTGGATCACATTATTCCACACACTAGCATTTAAGGATTCCTCTCATAGCACGATTAATTTCAAACCCTGACATATTTTCAAAATATGTATTTTCCAACAGGATAAATTTTAAAATCTTCAAAAATGAAATTTCAGGCCCATTTATCGGGATTTAATTTTTACATGACCTTTTTCCGGAACCTAATCACCATGATCATGCAATGCGCCTGTGGCACAATGCATGTGTCAACGTAAAATCACCCAATAATTATCGAGAAAATGTCAAATACTCCCCAAATCTTTGCCAAAATTGATTCTATTGATTGCCCGGGCGGTCCCGGGTCGCGCAGGAAATATCCCCTGCATAGCACAACCCTGCGGCATCCACTGTAATTACTCATTTCAATTGGATCGCGCTATTTTCATGGCGACCCACTGATGAATTCCACTCATGTGTAGACCTGACTGGAAAGAACAGCGCAGCGGACCAGCGCATCGCGCATAAAATATTGAAAAATTTCCTGAAAAACCGCAACATGCCGCAACCACAACCTGCCCGGCATTCAGACAATATCCAAAAAGGAAGTTTATGTTGGAAGAATGAAACCCGTGCTTGCCCGCGGTCATCCTCTTTTAACAGGTTCGCTTACCTGGCAATATGTTGCGCAGGTTTACCTGATGGCGGGACACCGGAATCATAGATATGACAGATATACCGGGCAGAAAAGATCCTGATGACCGGATTACAGATTAGATTGTGTATTGATTCCGGGCCTGACATGACCCCAAAGAGGAGTATAAGAATGGCGCCACGAAAATGGCCCTGGCCGGGATCATCCGGGCAAAACCAACAATGGCGAGTATTATCCTGTCAATATACAGAGAAGCTAAGGCATTGAATAACAGGAGCGCCGTTGTTCCTTGGCAGACCCTGACAATATTTTTCTGCAGAATAACCCGGAGGATCGTTGTCACGGTCATGATTGTTTCCGGATCGAACACGAACTCAAAAGATGGCAAACAGCAGGCTGCATATAATAATACGAGCCCGGTGACCGGATATCCCATATGGGCTGCTCCAGAGTATCCTGCCGCATCTGAAACGAGCGCATCATATTCCCGGATTACACATTACGGCAGGCAGGTGAAAAACAAAATTCCGGGTCTGGCAGGAAAGCAACAGATCGGAATACTCCCGTATTACATTTCAGGTATTTGTGACCCCCTGCACAGATGATATCCGCATAGGAAGCGATAATGAAGCGCAGTTCTCTTCTGAAAACAGGGGCATTATGTATCCCGGACCTGCGCAAATTCTCAGTTATATGTAGGGGGTCACATGATCCTGTTTTGTTTTCAGGCCCGATATCACTGTGAATAACCGGCAGATAAATGCATGAAATATTCCTTGTTTTTCGTCATAATGTATGAATGATTCCGACCGCAATACCGCGGCCGGGTCATAAAATTTTAAAAACAATTTTCTCTCATGTGACCCCCTGCATAACCACCAAGGCTTTCTGCATGCCAAAATGAATACAACAGTATATGCCGGTCTTTACCCCAAAACCCGGATCAATGAGCTCTTACCGGGCACTAAAACACCCGATTCCCGACATTGCTGTTTTTGACTCCATTGTCAGGAATCTGATCCTCTCAAACCCGCTTGGCTGCACCCAGTACCATACCGTGCGGAAACACTATCCCCCGGTCCAGAAGGTCCGCGAGATGTATACCGCAAAGTTCTACTACACGACTCCGGGGGGAAAGCGAATCGGGACAAGCTCGGAAGTCTATGACTCGGTGGAAGGCTACGAGACCGGAGTCGCCGCCATGATCTCGAATATGGCAAACATTGCCGCTCACCGGGGAAAGGTCAGGCACCGTAAGGACGCGGACCTCTTCTCGGCGATCCTGAAATGCCATGATCCGAATGATGAGATTTATTTTGTCAGTCTTGCCCGGCGCCGCCTCACGGTATCCTCATACACTGATGATGCGATCCGGAAGAAGGTGGAAGCCTGGGCAGACACTGTACCGGAATTATCCGGGTAGTCTCACGGTATCAGGGATCCTGCACCAGGAACCATTCCGGGAGAATTTTTACAATCTCCCCTCCTAATTCCTGTTAATATGGCCGCCCTACAGATCGACCGGTTCTTCCATGTCACGGAACGCGGTTCGACAATCCGCCAGGAGATTATCGCAGGTCTCGTGACGTTTGTCGCGATTGTTTACATCATTATTGTCAACCCGGGCATCCTGCGGGCGGCGGGAATTCCGTACGATGCATGCGTGGCGGCGACAATCATTACCGCCGCTTTCGGCTGCATCGTCATGGGTGCATATGCCAACCGTCCCTTTGCAGTAGCGACGTACATGGGGGAGAACGCTTTTGTTGCCTATACCGTTGTCGGAATCCTCCATTATCCGTGGCAGACCGCACTTGGTGCCGTATTTGTGAGCGGTATTCTCCTCACTATACTGACTCTCACGGGATGGCGGTCGATAATGAGCGATGCTGTCCCGGCGTCTTTGAAGATCAGTTTCTCAGTCGGGATCGGGCTTTTTCTTGCCTTTGTTGGCCTCATCGACTCGGGAATTGTCATTGTCGGCAGCGGGGGCGTTCCGGTGGAGATCGGCAATCTCCATACCCCGGCTGTCCTCCTTGCTATTGCCGGCTTTATCCTGACCGCGATCCTTCTCGTGAAAAAAATCCCGGCGGCGGTCTTTGCCGGTATCGTTGCGACCGCAGCGGCTGCCTTTGCGCTGGGTATCGCCCCACTCCCCACGGGCATCGTCTCGCTGCCTCCCGATATTACCCCGACTTTTCTCCAGTTGGATCTCGCCGGGGTGTTTACCCTTGGAATGTTTCCGGTGGTCCTGACGCTCTTTACCATGGCGTTTCTCGACACTATGGGCACCCTGATCGGCATGGGTGCCCGGGCCGGTTTCCTTGACAAGACGGGTAATATGCCAGAAATCGAGAAGCCGTTTTTGGCTGATGCACTTGCGACTACTGCGGGAGGGATACTCGGGACTACCACAAACGGAGTCTTTGTGGAGTCAGCGGCCGGAATAGAGCAGGGCGGACGGACCGGGCTTGTAGCGATTGTCGTGGGCGGGCTCCTGCTGCTTACCCTCTTCTTTGCCCCGGTCCTTTCCGCTATTCCGATGCTTGCAACCGGCCCGGTCCTAATCCTTGTCGGCCTCACGATGCTCCAGCCGGTATCACGGCTGGATTTCTCCGATTATGCCGAAGTAATTCCGGCATTTACCGTAATCACAATGATGAGTTTCACGTATAATATCGGCGTGGGCATGTGCGCCGGCTTTGTCCTCTGGCCGGTCTTTGCGATTGTCAAAGGGAAGTTCCGGGAGATCCCGGCGGCCTGCTGGGTGCTGTTTGTGCTTTGCCTGCTCTTCTTTGTCTTCTACCCGTACTGATACGAATAACTAAAAACCCTGAATTTCCAGGTGACCGGCTGGATGAACAAGGGTTTTGCGGGATAACTATCTCTTTTTTAGAATAACTGCACGCGTTTATTTCCGCCCGTGTTCATGGATATACGCGTCCAGTGCCTGCCGGGTTGAGTGCCATGTATCGCCCACCTTTGTCGCGTCGAGAAGCCCCTTGCGGGCCGCAAGACTCAGGTATTCCTGTGAATACGGCGAACGGGCGGCAAGATCCTTTAAGGGGACAAGCGTCTCCTTCCCCCCGGCAACTGCGAGATACCGTGAAAGAGCATCGTTTTCCGCTCGGGCAATGAACCGGGTAAACGGCACGAGGTTGCTGTTATCAGCCTCGCGAAGCACCCGGTAATACTGCTGCCGGTTCTTCTGGTCGAGGACGATGGGGGGATAACCGTT
>DAOQAA010000088.1:0-4466 GCA_035353675.1 Methanoregula sp.
TGTCGATTATATCGCGACCGACCGGCTCTCGATCGAGAAGATGGCGCAGATCGGCCTCGGCCTTAACGAGGGCGCCCGGCAGGCGAACATCGATATCGTGGGCGGGGAAACGGCATCCTTAAAGGGCCTCGTAAACGGCCTCGACCTTGCCGGCACCTGCATGGGAGTCCAGGCCAAGGACCGGATTGTTACGGGCGACAAGATCAGGCCCGGCGACAAGATCATCGGCGTTTCCTCAACCGGCGTCCACAGTAACGGCCTCTCGCTTGCCCGGAACATCGTGGAGAAATACGCGGACTATGACCAGAAACTCTCCAATGGGAAGACGCTCGGCCGGGAACTCTTGACACCGACCCGGATCTACCACGAGAGCCTGCACGTCGCCGACACCTGCACGGTGCACGGGATGTGCCACGTCACGGGCGGGGGACTCTTAAACTTCCTGCGCCTTTCCAGGTTCGGGTTCCGGTTCGACAACCCGCTCACTCCCCCGGAAATTTTCCGGTGGATCCAGGAGACCGGGAAGATCTCGCCCATCGAGATGTACCGGACGTTCAACATGGGGATGGGGTATGCCTATGTCGTCCCGCCGGAATCTGTTGACGCGGTGGTAAAACTCGTGGAAGGCGCCCGGGTGGTCGGGGAAGTCATCGAGAAACCCGGCGCATGGCTCGGGAATGTGCAGGTTACCTGAACCGGGATTTTCTTCCCGCCGAGATTTTTTTTTTAAAAATACCCTGTTGTAAAAAACGTTAAAAGATAAAATAGACTTATTACAAAAGTGCCATGGATTTGGTTAAGTGTACCTTCGCATTATCCAAGTCCGTCATTCCAGAGGTAACGATACTCGTACTACCGTCATAATCCCCAGCATTGTATTTGTCTACGGCTTGAACAACCTTATTTGATGCGCTACGCACGTCATTAAGGTATAATACATACTCTTGTGCAGCCGCTTTCTTGGTAGTGGCATCGTTGGCCAATTGTTGCATTGTTGGAAGGTTTTGGTCGATATAATTACGCAAAAGGGCTGCATTAATACCTGCCTTTGAGTAAGCCCCACTCGTTAAAGAATCCCCAATAACACTCACTGTTGGCAACATCCAATCATTCATTTCAGACATTTTCTTAATTGCTGCTTGATCCCCATTTAAAGAGGAAGACTGAGATACTGAAGAAGCCTGTGTTCCTGAGGGATTTTCGCATTGATTTGTTGCAGAATTATATGTGCTCCCGGGGTAATTCTTGGAACAATAAGTGTTCCAATCTTGATGGTTCCAAGTGAAGACTGCACCAACGATAAGTACAACAACTATCCCGACAACTACCAAACTCCATACTATAATCTTGCGTTTATCAGCGGGACTTGGTGCAGGGACTGGCACGAACGCCGGTTCTGTCGATACTTGGACTTCTGGAACGATCACGGTATTTTTTGGTTCCAGAATGATCGCTGGCTTTTCCTCCGGATCTGGGATAAGTTCCAATTTAAGTTCAGTTATCTCGTTCCGTAATTTCTTTTTCTCGTTCTCCCGTGAACTACTCCACCAGACCCCCGCCCCTACGATAATCAAGCCGGGAATTATTCCAACGATGGTTATGCACACTAAAATACCAAATATTACCGTTATTGTCGGTCCGACCTGACTGATACCGGCGATCTGATCTTCCTTTGTGGCGATCTTCGCGTCGATGATTTCATTATGCCGGGATTTAACCCTATCATCCGGGATAGGGGTTTGCTGCAATCGTTCACCGCACGAGTTGCAGAATGCAGCACCCTCTTTATTCTCGGCCCCGCATTTTGAACAGAACATAATCCCCCGATTATATTTTTTACAAGTTAATTATTGTCTTTTGATCGCTGGGATATGGCACCATCCCGGAACCGAGATAGTCCCGGAGTCCCGGAGTATCCCCCATCTCCACTCTCCGACGGAGACAATTTCTTGTGAAGGAGATTTTCCGTGAAAAAAGGGGACAAAATCGCGAAAACGGGGGCCTATTGTTTTGCAATCTCCCTGATATGTTGTCAGATTTGCGGAAATCAGCATGAAGCGTGCTCAAATAAGGGCCTAAATAGGCCCAATTGGACGGCCGATCTTTTCCCAAACGGACTCTGGCACGTGGAACTAAAAAGAAGGGCGGTTTTGGAGGCCGGATCTGATAAGCCTCACATCTGATTACATCGTCGATTCTGATGCATGTCCCCTTAGGCCCCTTTGCCGTACTGGAGTCGGGTGCGGTACTTGAGTCGTTGACGGGTAAGTTCACGTCATGATAGTAACAGGTCTGGCCCTTTTGGCCCTAATATGGCCCCTTTGCTCAATGAATAATATATGCCGTTTCCTGTAACACTTCCCGGTTTTTTCAAATACCCCCGCTCGAATGTGTGGGTCTGTTGCGTTCTCGGGACTTGATGCACTGAGTCATATGTTACCATTCTGAGTCGTTTGACCGAACGGGCTTCCGGTGAGTTGCTGCAAACGTACCATCATTCTTCCCCGTGCACTGAGTCATATGTTACCATTCTGAGTCGTTTGCGTAACGTGTAATACGTACCCTTTCCGGTTACTCCCTGCTTTTCGAGGACACCTTTACGAACAAGATCGTTCAGGTCACGGAATGCGGTCTGCCGTGAGATTTTCGCGAGGTTGGAATAATCGGTACTATTCACACGACTCGTCTCCTTCACGATTTTTATGGCGATTTTTTGTCGGGCATTAATCTCTAAGTCTTTCATCACCGCATCGGTCAACCAGCCTCTCCAGAGGATGACAACAAATTCTCCGCCGCTCTGGGAAAATTCCGGTTCCGGAAGCCCCGCATCCCGGCACCCGGTCGTCATCTGGATTGTCCCATATCCAATTTTCTCGATATAGTGTGTAAAGTAAAGAGGAAGAGCTATCCGGTGATTGCGTGGCCGGGAGCTATGCTTAATCTTCAGGTCTTCGAAGGTAAGGTCCGGAGGAAGGCTGCCGGGGTTTCGCACTTCAATCCGATCCGAAAAGACACTCACCTGCACGCTTGCGGCCGAGGTATAATCACGGTGAGCAACTGCATTGACAACTGCTTCCTGAATTACTTCTTTTGGGATCTCGTACTTTGTTTCACTGACCGGCGCTGAATCACGGGGAGGTACAGAGCGATTGATTTTTGAGAGAATAAAATCCGTAGCCTGGTCCACCTGATCGAAAAGAGTTCCGGTAAATATCTGATGAGAGGGTATCGGCTTTGCGACCACCGTTCCATGATAGTGCATGCATTTGATCTCTGATGTTGGCATAAATTTCTGGGGTTTCATGCCGAAAAGGAGGATCGCCGCATTGGTGGGCTGGGCTCCCTCAAGCAAATCCAGATGTTTTAGTACCTGTTCGGTTGGGGTTCCGGGGTTGAGGGGAAACCCTCGCTCTTTTTTTGCAACAGGAATGAACCATGAAACTTTTTCATCCGAGATATCCGTCAACGTCGCTCCATGGCAGGCGGATTCGTCGAATGGTGCGCAGGAGATAATTTTACTGTCACACAGGAACTTGACCAATGCAGCATACAACTCTTTTTTCAATTCATCAATTGTTGTGAAACGTCGTCTCACAACATGGGGTGTTGCCCTGCTGATCAGGCTCTGCATCTTCGGATGGCGTTTGCCGTCATCCTTTCCCTTCAGGAAAATTAATCGGTGTTTACTTTTCTCTGTTGCCCGTTCGAATTCACGTTCGACAGGAGAAATGCCCTGTTTGTTCTCCGGACCATATTCGTTACCAAAAATTCCCAGGTATATGGAGCATCCATCGACTTCGCTCAGATATAATTCTTCAGGTTCACGATCAGTCGCTGGTATATGTTCGAAAAGAAATGGTTCGAAGTAAATCCTGAGCAATGGATCCGTTTTAATATAATCACGGATTGCTTCCCTCTCTTCATTCAATTCCTTTTGCACACTGCTGACAAATATGCCGATTGTTGTCATCTTCCTGCTTGTTGCTGTCGTCATTGTCATGCTCGTGGTTGTCCTGATCAGATGGTTGCGGGATCTTCCTTTTTAGATAAATGACAGATATTGACGGGTTGATGTAAATATGCTTTTTAATTCATGAGCAATTTTTTCGTCCCGGTCAGGTACCTTGTCTTCAGCAAAGCCTGATGAGACAATGTACCTTCGATCATTCGATCGTCGGTGAAATCAGATTTTAAATTCGGATTTCTCCAGAGCAAAAAGAAGAAAAACCCGGGGCCCTTAATCCCCGCACGCGTCCGGTTCGTCAGCCACGAATGTCTTTTTCTCCGCCTTATCAGAAACAAGCACGCTGTTTCCCATCTGATCCTGGATGATCATTGTTACGGGCAGCCCGCCGGCCTTGATGCATTCGATCTTTTCCAGGAGCACGCGGCCGTTCTCTTTCTCGGTCTTGTCCCCGTCTTTTACCGCGATCTTGATGGCCTGTGCGATCCGGTCGAGCACGCCC
>DAOQAA010000089.1:0-4377 GCA_035353675.1 Methanoregula sp.
CGATCTGTCCCTTGCGGAACCCGCCCATCACCCGGTCGCGCTGCGACTGTTTCATGTCACCGTGCAGTTCCTCGGCACGGTACCCGCGGGCTTTGACCTTTCCGGCCAGTTCCTCTGCCCGGCGTTTGGTGTTGCAGAAGATGATCGCGAGCTGGGGATCGCTGAGATCGATTACCCGGCAGAGCACATCGAGTTTCTCGCGGTCCTTGACTTCGATATAGGACTGTTCGGTCTGGGGAACGGTCAGCTCGGCATACTGGACCCGGACAAACTCCGGCTTGTTCTGGAACCGTTTCGAGATGTCGATGATCGGTTGCGGCATTGTAGCCGAGAAGAGCAGGGTCTGCCGGTTTTGCGGGACTTTCTTTAAGATCCACTCGATGTCATCACGGAATCCCATGTCGAGCATCTGATCGGCTTCGTCAAGTACAACGGTTGCAACATCGTTGAGCGCAAGCGTGCGGCGCTCGAGATGGTCCATGACACGTCCCGGAGTACCGATCACGATATGGACGCCGTGGTGAAGTGCACGCAGCTGGCGGTCGATCGGCTGGCCCCCGTATACCGGTAGCACAACGATGCGGGGAATATGGGCGAGGAGGTTAGAGAACTCTTCTGCGATCTGGATAGCAAGTTCACGGGTCGGGCAGAGCACGATTGCCTGGACAACACGTTTTGAGGGGTCTATCTTTTCAATGATGGGAATACCGAACGCGGCAGTCTTACCGGTCCCGGTCTGTGCCTGGGCAGTAACATCGCGCCCGGCCTGGATGAGAGGAATGGCGAGTGCCTGGATGGGTGAGGGCTCTTCAAAGCCCATATCTTCTATTGCTTTCCCGACTTCCTTTGACAGATTAAAGTCAGAAAACTGTATACGTGAATTCATATCGCAACACCATTTGGTGTCCGAGCTCATAAGATGGCGCACTGAGACAAGAGGGGAGATGCTGTAGTCCGGCCACCCTGTTTTTATACCGGGATACTGACATCAACTGTACAGGTGTATCATGAAAGTCGTGGCATTTAACGGCAGTGCACGGAAGGATGGTAACACCGCCATCCTTGTCAATATGGTGTTTAAAGAACTGAAAAAAGAGGGTATTGAAACTGAGCTTGTCCAGCTGGCCGGGAAAAAGATCCGGGGCTGCATTGCCTGTGAGAAGTGTTTCATTAACCAGGACAAGCGATGCGCGTTGAAAGCCGATGTCCTCAATGACTGCATCGAAAAAATGCTTGAAGCCGACGGGATCATCCTTGCATCGCCCACCTATTTCACAGATGTGTCTACCGAAATGAAGGCCCTGATCGACCGGGCGGGATTCGTGGCAAAGGCTAACCAGGACATGTTCCGGCGCAAGGTCGGTGCATCCATTGTCGCTGTCCGCCGTGCCGGGGCCATCCATGCGTTTGACACGATGAACCACTTCTTCTTCATCAGCCAGATGATTGTCCCCGGGTCCTCATACTGGAATATCGGGCTGGGACTGGCGCCGGGAGATGTGAAGACTGATGACGAAGGGATCATGACCATGAAGACGCTCGGCAGCAACATGGCATGGCTGTTAAAGAAGATCAACGAATAATCTCTTTTTATACATTAACAGTAAGGTCATCGGTTGCCACGATAAGTCCTGGACAGTGATGTTCAAACTGATCCTGTACGGCTTTGCGATCGTCAAGGGTCCTGTATACTTCCGCCCCGAAGTGCATAAGTGCGAGGCGTTTTGCATTTGCCCGCTTTGCAATCCCGATTGCATCCTGCGGGTTGAGGTGAGGCCAGTCAGGACTGCTGTCCCCGGGTTTCAGTCCGCATTCGGTAATGAGGAGATCGGCATTCCGGGCGAGGGTGACCGCGTTGTCGCATACACCGGTATCTGTACAATACGTAATCACTTTCCCGTCAAGATCCAGCCGGAACCCGATACAGGGTACGGGATGGACGAGGGGAAGACAATCCATCTTAAACGGCAGGGTTGTCTGGGCACCCTCATCAAGTCCAAAAATATCCGATGGATAGGGAAGACCGGAAAATGGTACGGTGAACGGTTCACGGACAAACGCGGTAAGGTCTGGTATGGTTCCCCGCTGGGTACAGATGTGCAGTCCCTGTCGTAACCTGAACTTGACCAGCGTGTGGAGCCCGGCAATGTGGTCGATATGGAGGTGACTGATGAACAGGTATACCGGTTTTTTCTGGGTTATATAATGGTCCGCTTTGGCAATGCCGTTACCCGCGTCAAAGATAATATCATACTTTTCAGACTGCACAAGGACAGAACACGTGTTACCGGTTCCTGTATCGTACCAACCGTTTGTCCCGAGGAATGTCACCTTCATGGAGTGGATGTTTGTATTCTTAATCAAAAAAGCAACTGGTGCTGAGACGATGTATTTTATCTGGAGTATTTTTTTATGGTCACGAAAAATCAGAACCTGTGTTGTACTTCAATCGACGTCTGTTGAAAAAATTGATCACGGTTTTATTGAAAAAAAGATGAATACCGTTATACCATAATTTATCCGAGTTCGTCCCAGCGCGAGCGTTTGCGGTAAATGATATAGCCAATAACTGCAAGCACAACAACAACAACAGCAATGATGGGGATTATGGGGATCTTGCCGAAGTTGGGTAGACCCGGCAGCTGCCATCCCGATTCCAGCACTTTCTTCCGGGCAAGTGCATCCGTGTAGGATTCATTTCCTTTATTAAATGCTTCCTGGGCCTTGCTTCGTGCCTGTTCATAATTGCCGCTGGTGATCTCGTCACTGGCGGTTGAGATATAACTCACGGCAACTTCCCGTTTCGTAATAATTGCCGGGAGCTGTGCATCATCTGCAGTGCTCTTGTTGGCTTTGAACCATTCAATAATACCATCGACATTGTTGATGGGGATCTGTGCATTGGCAACCTCGTTTTCAGCCCATGCACGGTCAAGGGCAATTTCTCCATCATCAATTAAACTCTGTGCAGTATTGAGGTTGCTGAACGCCAGTGCATACTGCGTTGAGGGCAGGCTTTTTGCGGTAGAAATTTTTTGCTGTGCTTCGGAGTATTTTGCTTCTGCGGCAGCGGTATCGATACCCAATGCTGATTTTTCATCAATATGGGACCGGAATGTCTGGAGGGCTGACTCCTCTGCAGCTACCTTATCCTGTACATCCTTGATATTCACGACCACCGCTGTTCGTTCGACAACCGTACTGGTAACCGGGTTGTTCCGGCTGTCATATTCCGTTACCTTAATCATCGTCTTATTGGTTGTCTGGGCAACTGTTGGTGCGTTACCCTGCAGTGTTACTTTCATTGACTCTTCAACAGAGGAAGGATATGAGAGAATCCAGCCGGATACGGAGAGTACGCGTCCCGAGTTCGCAGGTTGTGGGGTATCCACACCATCGAGAACAAGGGAATAAGCCCATTTCGGGGAATCCAGATCCGTGGACATCTGCAGTTCGTCGGCTGAAGGAAATGTCTCATCACCGGATGCTGACATATCAATCTTGAACGTGACAATCACCGGGGTTCCCGGAGTCAGTGACCCGGAAGGATCAACTGTGATTGATGATACTGCAAATGCAGAAACAGCATGGATGCAAAATATCAGAGATACCGCAATTAGAATCCATTTAGTTAATCCCTTCATTAGTAACCTCACTCAAATAAGGGGTCGATACCTTCCTCAAACATACTGGTTTTTTTCTCTTTTGATTTAATAACATCTTCTTTTGTTTCCTTTGCAATATCAAGGAGTTCCTTGATCCTCGGGGCATTTCCAACTGTTGCCAGCATGACAACAGCAGCTACATACTCGCTTTGTACCGGGTAATCGCCCCCCCTCACTTCAACACCTGCGATATTCTCCTCAACCCAGCTCTTTGCCTTTTCAACGCCTTTGCGATCCATTTCATCGGGAGGACCTGCGATAAGAACCAGTGCACGCTCTGCGGTTGAATAATCACAGGGAAGGGTCAGCCTGCCGAGCATGGCCCGTCTCACAAGCGCTACGATCTTTGCCGAACGATCTTCCCCGAGCAGGACCTCTTCGTTGGCCTCCTTCTTGGCCCCGAATTTATTCTTAAGCCCCCCGATAAGCCCTCGTTTATCCTTTGTGCGCTTGCTCATCACTTCGCTGATTGCATATCCCACGGAAGTGATGCCGCCGCCCCGGAGAGTATTGATAATTTCACTGGAGTCGACGACCATCTCACCGACCCCCATACGGCTTACTTCACCGGCACGGAAGAGTACGCCGAACCTTCGCACCACTTCATTGTTCAGTCGCTGGAAAGCACCTTTTACACTCTCCCCCTCATTTTTCCATGCACTGTTATCAAAAATGAACGTGTTATCCGCTTCATTCACAAGGGTAGTCAGGC
>DAOQAA010000090.1:0-4289 GCA_035353675.1 Methanoregula sp.
ACGAAGGATTGAGCAGGCAGGCGATCACCCATGACCAGCAGCAGCGAACAACCGACGGAGCACAAGAAGCGATGCGTCCTGACAGCACATGATGTTCAATCAATCAGGGATCTCGTGTTCATCATCGGGGGAAATGCCGAATCCAGCGCACAGAAGGCGATTTTTGAAATCCTCGCCAATAACATACGTGATGGTTCCCGCCCGCACCCGGCACCGGAAAAATTTGCCTGTAATCCCGATCACCCCTTTGGCATTCCAACTCATCCGGCATCAGCAACATGCAAAGAATGTACCGCACAGAAATGTTGTGTTCTTTGGGAATGCCCACTTCGCACTGAGATATGGCAGGCAGCAGCCCGCAAAGCCCGCGAGGATGTGCTGAACAAATTGACAGTAGCCGTCTCTGATATGGGATTTCCAATCGAAGGAAAAACTAACGAGTTTGATGATGGTCGTGCTTGTGCTTATGGGTACTTTATGAGAGAGATATCTAAATTGAGAGGTAAGAGTTGTGCGTCTTGTCGTTGTCTGGTTTCTGATGAAGATGTAAAAATGGAGGAAGAATTACGAGACTTCCCAAACGAAGGGGATGGTTACTGATGTCCCTCCGGCAGCACACCGGGCAGGAGGAGCGAGCGGGATGACAAAATCGAAGATTGTTGGTGCGCGGAAAGCCGGAGAACAACTGGCACTCGCTCGTAAACACTATACAAAAATGTACTCCATTATTCAAGAATATAAAATTCTAACTCCCGAAATAGATCGCGTTGACTGTGTTTGCGATCTTGCAGAAATTGAAACGATATTAATGGAAATCGAAAATAGCGAGCCCGAGCAGGGAGGCAGCAGCGGATCATGACGGATAATGAATGGATCCTCCTATGCCTCACCGCAGCGGTATGTGCCATAGTGGTGATCCTGCTTCACACGTACCCGTGGGGTGCCGCGATTGACGGGACGCGGGCGCTGATTGCCGGGGGATCACCATGACCGGCACCACCCTTGCCGATTATGGCGTCGTGAACATCGATTTCCTGATCCCGGAAGCATACCTCCCGCCAAACGAGATCATCAAAGAAACGTTGGACTGGCAGGAACTGAATGAGTTCCTGAAACTGAACCGGGAGCACCACCCCAATGATCGGCTGTGGATCACGAACAATCCTCATACCGGAAAGCACCAGGTCCGGAGGGAAAAGTGAGCGACCTCTACGATCCCGAAACCGATGGAGCCACGGGACCGGAAACCCCGGCCGTATCAAAGGAACCCTGCAATTTCTGTGGGGGATCCGGGATAGTGGTATATGCCCCGGCTGGTTTTGATATCGAATACCCATGCCCGAGGTGCCACAAGTGACCGTCAAACCCACACGCAGCGAGGAGGACCGGATCGCAAAGGGCACGTATGGCATCACCAAGCAGGACCGGGAAACCGTCCACTACTTCCGCAACCGGCGCCGGCTCTGCCCAGGAAAAGGTCATGCTCACGGCTGGCTGTTCATGCCCCGCCCGGCATGGGATCCCGCAAGTCCCGGCACCTGCCCGGTCTGTCTGGACATCCTCCGGCTGGAAAAGATAGAAGAGGCTGCAAAGGTAAGAAAGAAACAACATGCGAAGGTGTGAGACGATGGTAAAACGAGACCCCCCAATTATCACGATTACAGCAAATCATCCCGTCGATCTATCAATCAGTATCCCCGTAACAATCGGGAAACGGACATATCAGGTGCTTTGTATTGACCATACTTTCCCCAAAGATGGGCTAGTTTCAATGTCAGCAACGCTCATGGAGCGGAAGGTATGGCTGAAACAGGTCATGGAGTCCAATCGCAAAATTCCGAAGAAGGAGGTGTGATCAATGCCAGAAAAAGACTGCCCGAACGGATGGGTGCCTTCAGAGATCACTAAGGACGGGATCGTTTTTAAATTTCCCGAAGACGGCCGTCCCTTGAAGGAGGGCGATACCCTCACGGTTCACCAGCGAATGGAATATGACGTTACCGACGGGCATCTCATCCGGGCATGTGCGAAAATCGAGGACGGGAAAAAGAAGGTGTGAGCGGCGATGAATCTGTTTAACTCTTTCCTCTTGGATTATCCGGTAATTGTAGGATATATTATCGGTATCATAACCGGTGCCGGTACAATGATTGTGATTTTCTCCTTGGTATAAATCCCATCTCCCCATTATCTCCCTTTTCTGCCGTTTCTCCCTTTTCTCCCATCTCTAAAACGGCATAATCCCCCGCCGCTGATTCTCTTTTCATACAACACCCGGCACGGTCCGGGAGGATGTTAGTTTGTCATGACAGCGCCACAAATCGCAATTCCGGCGGGGCTTTTCAAAGCAGGAAAGACCGGTGCCGGGGGCCAACCAAGGCCGATGAAAAGAATCCGCCGGGACATTTTCCAGCTCACCAACATGCTTTACGGGCTGACGATGACCGGCGCGTACAAGGGACTTGATCCGAAGTCTGTCATCATCGACCTCGAATATGACGGCTACACTGAGCACGACCCGCACAGCTCGCGCCCGATGTCGTTTGTCACCGACGACCCGGCAAAACCCGGATTCTGGCTCGGGACCTTCAAAGCGCCGAATAACTCAGAGGAGTATTCCGCTGAGGGTAGGCACAAGGTCCGTATCAGCGTTGCACCCCGGCAGGCCCCCTCCACGCAGATGGTGATGACCATCGTCGTCCCGAAAGACGGCGCAACAAAAGAGGTTCAGACGACTATCGAAACCCGGACCCCGGTCTATGGTACCGGTTGCGGCGGGCAGTCGATCATCGTTGGGTACACCACTAAGACCGAATATTCCACCATGATCGTACCGGCAGAAACGGAGATCTCTTACGAGGGTGTCTCGGTCAAGCAGATCCTTGGCCCCCGGGACTTCTCACCTGAAGCCGGCGGAGTTACCGCTGAATACGAGTTCGAGATCTACCCGAGCACCGAATCCCCATTCGGAGACGGCGGCGCTCCCCGGAACGATTGATCACTATGATGGAAGATCCCAGTACCCCAACATTTCTCGGACTCTGCCCGGCAGAATGGCACGCCGTAACTTTCGGCCTGAAATCCGGCCTGAAGGTCTGGAAACGGCAGCACACGGCCTATACCGATATCGATAAGCTCGACATCAGCCCCGAGCTCAAAACCGACCTGAAAGCGAAATACCACTATCTGACCTTCTGCGAGGACCTGCCGGAAGATGCGATCCTGCTCGGGATGCTCGGGTATGTCGTGGTTACCGGTCAGGCTGAGGGAGCCGCCCGGATCGCCATGTCGGTATTCGGAGTGACGCTCTGATGTCGTGGCGGGACATCGACCTGCTCATTGGCGTGCTCACTCTCACCATGGTTGCCGGTCTCCTGTATATCTGGAGTATTTCCCGATGAACACCAACATTTTCCCCCCTTGCTCAGTGGAGCTGTTACGCGGTCCGATCCGTGCGGGGGACTATCCCTGTGTGCAGCAGGTCTCTCACCACCACATTCCTGCTGCATCCGGGGATCACTCCAACAAAAGGCGGCTATGCTACCCTCCCGGTTCGTTGTTCCGGCCGGCCGCCCTCACCCTGCTGACCGGTGTATCGCCTCAATAGATCAACGCCTCATACGACACTGCAATTCCACCTATGTCAGGAATCTCATTACCGGAAAGCCGGTCGGGCAGGGATAATCTAACCACCATCACCGGGTCAAACCGGTTGGCGGCATCAAATGAAAACGCTCTGTGGAAAGATCCCGAACGAAGCAGACTGCAGCTACTGCCTGGATTCCTACGAGTGCAATCTGCTGCAGAAGAAAGAAACAGCCGAGAAAAAAGGGAGTGAAAAAACACCATGAAACAAAAAACAATCCTGATCCTGATCCTGCTTGCGGCGCTGGTAGTATCAGGCGTCATCGCAGCGGATATCGGAACGAAGGCCACGGTCACGGTATCGGCAACGAAAGCCACACCGACGGTGACAGCGGCCCCGACCATAGCGGAAACGGTTGAGAACCTCACCATCGTGAAAACGGGCAACACGACCATATCGGCGGGGCTTTCAATGAAAAGTACGCCGGTTGAAAAAGCAATATTGCTATCCTCCATAACGAAATCCGCCCTCGCGCCGGTCAAATTCCCGTACTCCATCGAGGACTCAAATTGTACTGTCGTGGTTGAGATTACCAAGTATCGGTGCACATCCGAGATGTGTGGGTACTGGGTCACCGCAACCCGCGGCGGAAAAGAGGTAGCAACCAACTCGCCGATCTGGATTTATCCCCCGCCATATCAGG
>DAOQAA010000091.1:0-4271 GCA_035353675.1 Methanoregula sp.
CAAAAGAAACCGGCCGTAAAGAAAAGCCGGCGGTGAACCGGACATGATCAAAGTCGTTGTCTGTGGCGCCTCCGGCCGTATGGGCCAGACCATCGGGAGGATGGTCAAAGAATCACAGGATCTGGAACTTGTCGGGGGGATCGATCTACGGCCCGGTACCTTTTTTGGGGCCGATATTGTTGCAACGCAGGATATCGAGACACTCCTTCAAAGCAAAAAGCCCGATGTGCTGATCGATTTTACAATTGCCGGGGCCGCGGTCGGGAGCGTGAAAGCGGCGGCAAAAAACAATGTTGCGCTCATTGTCGGAACGACCGGCTTTACCCCGGATCAGAGAAAAGAGATGGCCTCAGCCATCGAAGGCCATGTGCCCGCTGTAATCTCCAGTAATTTTTCGGTCGGGGTCAATATCTTCTGGCAGCTCGTGCGCGAGGCAGGAAAACTACTCGGGGATTACGATATCGAGGTGATCGAGGCGCACCACCGGAACAAGAAGGATGCCCCGAGCGGCACGGCAAAGACAATCCTCCAGATTCTCGACGAAGAAGTCGGGTCGCGGAAAAAACTCTACGGCCGTGAAGGCATGATGGTACGCGAAAACGAGATCGGCGTCCACGTGATCCGGGGCGGGGATATTGTTGGCGATCATTCAGTGATGTTCTCGAAGAACTTTGAGACAATTGAACTCTCCCACCGGGCCTATGACCGGTCGGTCTTTGCGAGCGGTGCCCTGCGGGCAGCCCGCTGGGTTGCCGGTAAAAAGCCGGGCATCTATGGCATGAACGATGTCCTTGGCCTCTAAAAAAAAATAATCCGGCATCCTGTCAACACCTGTACAGAATAGAAACCCTTTTTTTGTCTTTGGCCTCATAATAACGATGGAGTGAATAGTTTGGTAGCTGTTGTTGATACAACAAAATGTACCGGTTGTGAGACCTGCGTGAGCGAGTGTCCTGCATCTGCGATTGCCATGGAGAACGAGAAGGCCAAGGTCGACAAGGACATGTGTGTAGACTGCCAGACCTGCGTGGATGCCTGCCCGTCAGAAGCAATCCACATGGAATAAAATCTCTCTTTAAAAAAAAGGTCTTTTTTTACACACCCGCACCGGTATGTGGGTGACAGGAGTACAATGCGGGATTGTGTACTAGTAATCTCATCCCTTCGTAGAGGGACACCTCTCAAGACTATCCCGGATTTTTATAAGCTGCAATTGAATAAACTTTAAAAAACAATGTTTTTATTATCACAGATGAAATGGGATTTTACAACCCGCCATCATCTCAAACGGGAAATACAAAAAACACACAGGACCTGTCACCTATGATCAATGTTGGAGTGCTCGGAGCTACGGGCGCGGTTGGTCAGCGATTTGTCGAACTTCTGGCGGATCATCCCTGGTTTAATCTGACAACACTCGCTGCCTCGGAACGCAGTGCGGGAAAGCAGTACGGAAAAGTAGTAAACTGGCGCCTTGAAACGCCGTTTCCGGAAAAGATCGCAAAGATCAAGGTCGTAAATATTGCCCCTTCAGCGATGAAGGATGTAGATCTTGTCTTCTCCGCGCTCCCTGCGGAAATTGCGCTGGATGTTGAGAACAAATTTGCCGATGCGGGCATCGCAGTCTGCAGTAACGCAAGTTCACACCGGATGGAACCGACCATTCCTCTTGTGGTTCCTGAGGTAAACCCTGATCACCTGGGTTTGATCGATGTACAGCGGGACACCGGGAGGGACGGTTTTATCGTGACCAACCCGAACTGCTCGACAATTATGCTTGTCACTGCCCTTGCACCTTTACGGAAATTTAAGTTTACCGATATCCGGGTCGCCACGATGCAGGCAATATCCGGAGCAGGTTTCGCGGGCGTTGCGGCAATGGCAATCTACGACAACGTTATCCCCTACATCGGAAAGGAAGAGGAGAAGATGGAGTCCGAGACTCTCAAGATCATGGGTACCTTGAAAGGCAAGAAAGTGGCAGATGCACGGTTTAAAGTAAGTGCGAGCTGTCACCGGGTACCGGTCATAGACGGGCACACCATGGCAGTCTGGGTGGATATCAAGGAACCGGTCGAAAAGGTAAAAAAAGCCTTTGCCGACTACAAACCGCCGATCAAGGGCCTGCCGACTCAACCGCCAGAATCCGTCCATCTTTTCACCGATGATGACCGCCCCCAGCCCCGGCTTGACCGTATGCGGGGCCATGGCATGACCGTGTCGGTCGGCCGGGTGCGGGAAGGTCTCCGGTTTGTGGCTATGGGACATAACACCATCCGTGGTGCAGCGGGGGCAAGCGTGCTGAATGCAGAACTGATAACAAAGAAGAAGTACCTGTGATCTCTATGGAAAATACCATTCAACCCACCATGCAACCAATGAAGGAAAACACCGTGTTTGTGGGAAACAAGCCGGTCATGAACTATGTACTGGCAGTCGTAACACAATTCAACAACGGGGCAAACGAGGTTGCCATCAAGGCCCGTGGCAAGGCAATCTCGCGGGCTGTTGATACCGCAGAGATTTCCTTAAACCGGTTCCTGGAGGGTGTGATAAAAAAGAATATTGTCATATCAACCGAGGTTATTGATACTGATTCCGGCAAGACCAATGTATCGAGCATCGAGATCGTTCTTGCATCAAACAAATAACTTTTTTTTAAGACGATCCCGTATCGTCTTCTGGATGTTTTGGATGACTGCAGAACGGGTGAAATAGACTCAAATTACCATAAATCCTTTAACTGGCCCATTCCAATTGATAATGCTATGAGAGCACGTGCTGTTGCACTTCTCTGTTTCTTCTGCATAGGGCTCATTATTGCGCCAGCGATAGCTGCAAGTGATGAGCGGTACGGTTATATCACCGTAGAATCCGTGCAGATCCATCTGGAGAATGATACGGCGCTTGTCAATGTTCATTATTCTGTCGATGAGGGTACAAGGCTCATCTTCTTTTTGCTGGGAAAACAGGATTTAAAGAACAAATTATTGAAGATTCTCAATTATGATGATGCACAGATGCAGCATATCAATTTATCAGAGGCTGAGTTTGTGGTGAATGACGCTGCGTACTCGTATGGAAATGGAATATACTGGTACCCGTCTCATCAATTTAACGTTGGCATTCCGAAACTTACTGTCGTGACTCCCCAGGTCGTACGGAATTATTCCAACACGAATGTGTTCCCTGAAGGGATGGGATATTTTGAGACCGGATCCGTGACAGAAACCCGAGAAATAGTGCCGCAACTGTCATCCTCCCCGAAAGTTGGATCCACCCCGCAGGAATAGAGACGCGTATAGAATTCTGTGCAACACGCTCCCCGGTAGAATGATTGATAGAACCGGGAGATTCTTGTATGATCCGGTTGATGATTCCAAGCAACTATCCGATATTCTACATCCCAATAGCAATTTCGTTTAATCTGCCGACTTAAAACAAACTCTCTGGCAGCCGGTTTTTCATGTATCCCATAATACACCGGGAAGGTCTCACATAATCCTGTGAGGGACATATGCCAGATATACCCAGACAATTCCTGCCGGGAACTGCTCACGGGGCTTGCCAGCTGCTCGTTTCAATAATAGGTTAACCTGATAATATTAACAAAACGCACCCCGCGCGGCACCTGATTCTTTGCCCCGTTGCAAATCCCGCGGTGATTATTACCTGTATTTCTTCTTCCACAAAGAGAATTTGTATCACAATTTATCATCGGATCGCCCACCATTATTCATCGATAATTGGGGAAATTTCAGAATCCTTATATAACGTGTTAACAAAACTCATTAGTTAGACCAGATTTTTTAACGTTTGAAAAGTCTGTGTTAATTTATTTAAGTTAACCTGGTGAATTTGCATGAGTGAAGATAAAACAGCGTTGAAGTATACTGCAACGACGTGTCCCTACTGCGGGGTGGGCTGCGGCCTGAACCTCGTATCCAAGGGGAACACGCTTCTGGGTGTCGAACCGTACAAGCGGTCCCCCATAAACGAAGGCAAGCTCTGCCCGAAAGGAGCGACCTGCTGGGAGACTGTCCAGAAACCCGGCCGGCTGACAAAGCCCTTAATCAAGAAAGGCGACAAGTTCGTGGAAGCCTCCTGGGACGAGGCCCTTGAACTGATTGCCAAGAATTTTACGGAGATAGCGAAGAAGAACGGGCCCAAGTCCCTCGGGTTCCAGACCTCGTGCCGCACGGTAAACGAGGACTGTTATGCCCTGCAGAAGTTAGCCCGCGTCGGGTTCCAGACCAACAACGTCGACAACT
>DAOQAA010000092.1:0-3976 GCA_035353675.1 Methanoregula sp.
CCGGTTCAGAACACAATCTCGCTCACCGGATACCGGATCTTCGGCCCCGGCTTGTCCGCCGCGTACCCGATCGGGCAGAGCATCACCGGTGTCAGGCTGACGGGAATTTTAAGGATCCGGGAATATTCTTTCGGGTCAAAGCCGCCCATCGGGCAGGAATCAAAGCCAAGCGACTTCGCGCCGTTGAGGGCGTTACCAAGCGCAAGATAGGTCTGCGCCTGTGACCACGCCGCCTGCTGCTCCTTTGTCATGCCGGCGGCAAACATAGACGCCATGCCGGTCACCATCTCCACCACATCCTTTGGGACGTGGTTTTTTGTCATCAGCGCCCCGAGCCGTTTTATCAGGCCGGGATAATCCGCATCTGCGCAGAAGACAAGCAGGTGCGAACACGTCGTGATCTGATCCTGATCGTGGGAAACCGGACGAAGCGCTTCTTTTACCTTTTTGTCCGTCACGACCTTGATCTTCCACGGCTGGATGTTGAGAGCTGACGGCGCAAACCGCACCAGTTCCAAAAGCGCGTTCACCTTTTCTTCGGGAATTGTCCGTCCGTCAAACTTCTTTGTTGCATACCGCTGCATCACGCATTCTTCAAACTGCATCGCTTCACCACCATGTCACCACTTTAATATGATCCGTTCATCCACGGTCTCGTGCTTAAACATTTCTCCCTTCCGGATGGAACAAACCGCTGCCATGATCCTGTAAACGGGTTACCGGGAATCAGACAATTTCCTTATACCCTTGAAAAACCGGATTATTGAGGTATATGGGGCGCTATGTGCGGGGCGATGTGATCCTAGCCCCGGTTCCTTTCGAAGAACGCAGCGGGGCAAAGACCCGTCCGGCCGTTGTTATATCGACCCGGGAGAACGATGACCTCTGCGTCTGCCCTGTCAGCAGCCGGCCGCCCACAGATGCGCCGTGCATCCCCATCGGGCTTGACGATTTCTCTTGTGGGGGGCTCGATCTCTTCTCTGAAAGTTATGTCCTTACATCAAAAGTTACCGTGCTCCGGGCCGGGGACGTGATCGGAAAGAAGGGCAGGCTGACCGCCGGTTCAATGGATACAATCTGCGAACAGGTGCGGCCTGCAAGACCTGCACCGGGAAAATCCCGCACAGTATCACGCCGGCACTAAACGGTGCACTGGTTCCTATTTCCCGATTGCGACCAGCATCTCTTCAAGCGACGGGTACCGGGATTCGATCCGGTCCACCCTCCCGCCGGCAGCGGTAACAGCAGCAGAAATTTCATTCACCCCGGAAATATCCACGGCATCGCAGGCAAATCCCCCGTCTTCCTGCCGGTACGGCACTTCCTTACGGTCGATGCGGGACGGATCACTGGAGGTAAACCAGACCGTGTACGTGATCGACCCGAACTGGTCGCGGAGTTCCTTCATGGTACCAAACGCAACCACCCGGCCGCGCCGGAGGATCATCACCCGGTCGCAGATCGCCTCGATCTGGAACAGGTTGTGGGCCGAGAGCACGATCGTCTTACCCTCACTTTTAAGTTTTTTTAAGTAGTCGGCGATGAACCGGGATGTCATCGGGTCAAGACCGCTTGTCGCTTCATCGTACACGAGAAATCCCGGGTCGTGGATGAGCGACCGGGCAATCGCAGTCTTGCGCTTCATGCCTTTACTAAACTCACCGAGTTTCTTCCCGTCAGGTTCAAGCGAGAGGGCAGAAAAGAGCTGCCGGGTCCGCACCGCGATCTCTTCTTTGTTAAGCCCGTAGATCTCGCCAAAGAACGTAAGGTAATCCTGTGCGGTCATCGTGTCGTAGAGCCGGGATTCTTCCGGGAGATACCCGAGTGTTGCCTTGAGTGCAACAGGGTCCCGGACGACATCGATCCCGTTCACCTCAAGTTCCCCGGATGTAGGTGCAACAAGACCGGCGATCATTTTTAAAAGCGTAGTCTTGCCGGCCCCGTTGTGCCCGATAATCCCAAAAATCCCGACATCTGTAAACGAGAAACTTACGTTATCAAGAGCAGTAAACCCATTGTAGCATTTTGTCAGGTTATGAGCAGTGATCATCGCAGGGCCCCCTTATGTGTCCCGGCTTCTCCCGGAATTTTTGTAATGTAGACTTGCAGGACAGGGAAATATAAGTTGGGATAGATACACCCCCTGCAAGCCTGCTGATTATCATAATTACCTTGCCAGTACCGATCAATATTTGAACCCCTGTCACTACTACTGCTTAACACGGGATTTTAAAAACCGGATAACGAGGGCCAGCCATGAGCACGGCGAGGGACATCGCGACCATTGCACGGTGGGAAATAAAAAAAACCGTATCGGTAATGTCACGCGACGTGTTGCCAATTGCGGTTATCCTTTTTGTGCTCCTTGTCATTGTCACGGGATTTGCCGCACAGAGCGGTCTCCATATACAGGACGGGATGTACCGGATCGGCGTTGACAACCCGGACGTCGCTGCTGTTTTCTCATCCGATCCCCGTTTTACTGTTTACGAGTCCGATACCCTGTCACTTGTTGCAGAGAGTGAGTCATACGATCTCGTTATCGTTTATGGAAAGGCTTACGCAAGCCCGACCGATAAAGGAAAATCGGCGCTCACAACACTCAGACGGGATTATACAAAATACACAAAAAACGTCTACACAAGCGAAAGCGATCTCTTTGCCGCATACCCTCTCTGGATCGATACGCAGACTGTCAAAAGTGAACTGAATTTTTCCGCACCGCAGAACGGCCAGTTCGTGCCGGCACGGCCCGGCCCCGGTACGCCGGTACCGCAAGGGACTGTCGAGAAGATCCCGACACCCTCGGCAACACTTGGCATGACACAAGAAGAGATCCGAAAGGATCTGGTCGCAGTATCACAGCAGAACACGCAGATCTCCCGGTATACAGAGGCACTTTCCACCAACCAGCCGGTCATGGGTACATTTGTCACGCCCGACCAGCTCTCGCCCCCGCTTCCCTTTGACTCGATCATCCTGATTTTCGTTTTTATCTTCCCGCTCTACTTCACGTCGCAGTTTTTCATGATGAGCATCATGAACGAGCGGATAGAGCGGAAAGGCGAAGTCCTTCTTTCCATGCCGCTTAAAACGTCGACCATCATCATCGGGAAGATGCTCCCGTACTTTCTGGGGATGCTTGCGATCTGCGCCGGGATTACATTCTACATCAGGGCATCGCCGCTCATACTCCTCCCCCTCATCCCGATTATCCTGTTTTTTTTGGCAAACGCGCTCGTTATCGGGATGGTCTCCCGGAGCTTCAAGGAACTCTCGTTTATTTCCATATTTTTCTCGACCGTCGCTACCTCGTATCTCTTTTTCCCGAGCGTTTTTGCAAACGTCCACGTGGTAAGCCTGATCTCGCCACTCACGCTTATCGTGCTCACAATTGAGGGTACCGCATGGACGGTAACCGATTACTGTTATGCAACCGCACTTTTCTGGCTGACCTCGATTGTCCTCTTTTACATCGCGGCAAAAAACTTCAATGAGGAACGCCTCTTCTCGGAAAAGAAGTTCCTGCCCCGGTGCCTTGAATTTTTAGCCGGTGCTTTCTCACGCGCCCACCCGTATGCATCGGTCTTTCTCCTTGCCGCTGCGACGATCCCGTTTGTGTTCATGGCGCAGATGATGGGCCTTGTCCTCTTTTTCAACCTGCCCATGCCGCTCTCGATCGTGTTCCTCCTTGTCCTTGCGGCACTTGTTGAGGAAGTGGCAAAAGCCGCCGGCATCTGCACCCTTTTCAAGCTGGACCCGGCGTTTTTATCGGCAAAACGCCTTGTTTATGCCTGCGCCGCCATTGCACTTGGTTTTCTTTTCGGTGAAAAACTCCTGCTCTTTGCCACGCTTGCCGAGATTACCGAGTCTGTCTTCGGGAGCGTCCTTTTTCTCTCGCTCGGAGTTCTCTGGCTGCCATTTTTACTCCACTTTGCCTGCACCATACTCGTTGCAGTTTCCATGAAAAAGTGGG
>DAOQAA010000093.1:0-3974 GCA_035353675.1 Methanoregula sp.
ATTCATCCAGCACCCGGAAATGCCGTAGAATCGCGAATATGAGGATCTTTTTTTCCGGGGAGAGGGATGTGTGATCCCCCCGGTCCCCCTGATTAGACCCACCCTAATCCGGACCCGAACAGGGCTCCGATTCCCCATTTCCTGTTTTGACCTCTTCCTGAAACGCCAGTAAAATGCAGATTTACAGTTCGCGTGGAAAACACGCCCCATAATCGCTCCGTTTGCCGAAATTCGACCGCTTTCGATGCCAGATAATGGCCCTTAATAGCCCGAAAACCGGGGATTTTCCTGATCCCTACTCTTATTCATCCAGCACCCGGAAATGCCGTAGAATCGCGAATATGAGGATCTTTTTTTCTCAGAGTGGCAGGAGATCCCCGGTCCCCCGGTTAGCGCCCGGGCGAGCACCAGCATCTTGAAGAACAACAAGAGGGCTAATGCAGGGATCTGAACAGAAAGATGGTTATACCTCCGGCAAAAACAACGCATAGCAACGATTGCCAGTCAGGATGTTGGTAATGAAGGATACCGGGCGGATTACAGAATTGATCAGAAATGACGCCGTTCTTATATCCGGTCATGCCCGGGTACGCATGTTCGAGCGCAATATATCAACCGATGACCTGCTTGAAGTACTTTTGTCGTGCGAAATTATTGAGGAATACCCGGATGACGACCCGTGCCCATCATCCCTCATCCTTGGTTTTATTAATCATGCAGCTTATCATGTAGTAATCGCAATTTGTACCGACCATCTCCGGATAATTACCGTGTATATCCCGGAAGATCGAAAATGGACAGATTACCGCAAAAGGAGGACAGAACCATGATCCCGGATCGCTGCACATTCTGTAAAGGAAGGCTCGTTTCAGGGACGACCGAATTTATCGCCCGGGCGGCCGGCGAAGTAGTCGTCATCAAGGATATCCCGGCATATGTCTGCGAGCAGTGCGGCGAAGCATACTATACCACTGAGACCTCCCGGAAAATTGATGGCGTCATGCGGGATGTTCACAAGAAGAAACTCTGTGTCCGCCCGGTTCCTGCCGGCGAAGTTTCATTGAACGGTTGATCTTCTTTTTTTAATTCCACCATAAAAGAATGAATAATTAGCAGTATTTCTCAGGAATTACAGAGCACAAACCCCACCAGGGCATTTTTTGGCATCTGGCATCGCTTATGATTCCGCCCGGGCGGGCACAAGCATCTTGAAGAACAACAGCCGAAATAATGAAAGATACCATGCCATCTGGACGCGGGACCCGGTCGAAGGGAACAAAAAGCACAAAGAATGCCGGAATAACCTGTACGGCATCTCTGGAAGCCGCCGGATCCGGGACACCCGCCGGCGTCCATGAATCCTCCCGGGACGCAGCCGGAAACCGGAAAATCGAGACGCTTCTGTCCGATATCGTAATACGGCTTGACCGGATCGAAGAAAAGATCGATGAGAATGTCTATCCCCCGGAATCGGCAATCAGGCCGGAGTTTGTCAAGAGAGTAAAAAAGGCCCAGGCGGATATCAAAAAAGGCAAAGGGAAGACATACAACTCAGTCGATGATTTTTTTAAGGAAATCGAAGCATGAGTTACCGGGTTGTCATCCATCCGGATCTTGCGTCTGCCTGCCGTAAGGTTCGTGCCAAAGATCCTGCCCGGTATGAGCAACTTAAAAAGAAGATCCGGCTCCTTGTGGAGAACCCGGAGTCGGGTAAACCCTTGCACCCGCCGCTCAAAGGGCTGTGGCAGGTTCATATCGGGCATTTTGTTTTAGTATACGAGATTGATGCCAAGGAACATGCGATTGTCCTTTTGAGATTTGTGCATCACGATGAGGCATACTAAAAAGTTTGCAGTTTTTTGTTTATCAAAACGAAAACCGGTTAAAATCAATTCGAGTCCTCACCGCTGCGAGTCCCCATCACGGTGCACAGCAGGGCAAGTACAGTTTTATCAATTCAGATCTGCCGCGGGAGCTTCCTGCCGGGGGTGGTGGTAGTGAGTGTAATCCCGTCACATTTTTCTCTCATGCGGCTATCGTTAATGATAATGGCTGGTTTTAATTCCACAAAGTCCCCCTCTGCACCTCTTGATGTGTATACCGATGGGGCCTCGCGGGGAAATCCCGGACCGGCAGCATACGGGTTCATCTTCGTCAGGAATAATGAGATTATCATTGAAGAATCCGGAACACTGGGAAAGACCACGAATAATACTGCGGAATATTACGCGATCCTCTCCGCACTTAAAAAGGCACAGGAATTTGCCCGGGAATCCGTAACGGTCTGGTCCGACAGCGAGCTCGTGATAAAGCAGATCAATAACCAGTACCGTATTACAAAACCCCATCTTGCCCAGCTCAGGGCAGAACTCGCGATAGTAGAAAAGAATTTTACGGATATTCATTTCCGGAATGTACCACGGGAAAACCGGTTTATCCAGCGGTGCGATGAACTCTGCAATCAGGCTTTGGACCGGGAAAGCCGGGCATCGATCCCGATTCATATCCCTCATTCTCGATGAGGATATGGTGGTATCGTTCGATGACCTGCAGGAACAGATCCCCTAATTCCATGATAATAGTGGGGCACGGCCGGCGTTTAAAGATGTTGAAAGACCCCGGACTCACCTCCCGGCAAACCGGTCCCCGAAAAATCCCTGGCTCTGGTACAACGCGGCCACAGGATTATGCCCGAGGGCACGGTCTTTGACAATAAGCGGCGTTGTCTCTGCCGTACAGTTCCGCAGGAATAAAATGTCGTGCCCGACGCAGAGCCCGACCATGATGTTTAAGTCCGTTTTTTCCCGGTTGAGGATTGCTGCCTGAAGAATCGGGTTGCAGAAGATAGCCCCGGGCATGCCGAGATCCTGCGGGTTCACTTCCCCGCAGAGACAGGAAAGGGAGACGACGTCAAATCCGCTGCGTTCAAGAATATCGGACAACAGTTTCGCTTCCGGCATCAGGGCATAACACGTGGCGATGCCCAGCCGTTTCATTCCCCGGATCTTAGCGTATTCGATAATCTCGTGGATCCGGGTCCACGCGTATTTCTCATTCTTTTTTTCCGGGTCGAGCACTTTTTCCATCAGGCCCTGCCACCCCTTAATAACGGCCTCGTTTTCCGGGAGCCGGTATTTTTCCGTGGTCTCTTTTACCAGATCCGGGTACTTTTCGGTCGGGCAGGATGCCGGGACGTTCCCGTTCTTTTCCATTGAACCGCACCGTCGGACGGCACATTTTACGCACTGCGGACTGTTTGTTGCCATGAGAACTCTCCTTTCCTGACAAGCATCCGTTTCCCGTATGGTTACAAATACCATGCAGACGGAAAAACGTAACATTGTTGCCAAAAAATAACTATTGGAGAAAATATGCCCGAATCAAAAATACCGTCCAAATGCCCGGTGGAATTATTCTGCGAGGTCATGGGGAGCAAGTGGAAGATCCTCATCATCTGGAACCTTAAGGACCGTACGCTCCGGTTTACTGCGCTCCAGAAAAAAATGCATAACGTGAACTCGAAGACTATCACAACGCATCTCCGGGAGCTGGAGGATCTTAAGATTATTTCCCGGGTCATGTTCCCCGAAGTCCCGCCCCGGGTCGAATATTCCCTGACGGAGTACGGCAAAGGCCTTCTCCCGGTATTCGATGCCATGCGAACCTGGGGCCTGCAGTACCTGGAACGCGAAGGGATACAAGTAAAAAGATGTTAAGCCGGCTGGCGAAGACGAAGGGATCAGGAGTGCGGCCGGATCCGGCGGCACTCATCGGTCGTGGATGCGTTGGGGGGATAGCCGCCGTCACTCTGATCGAACGGGATGCAAAAATAAAAAGGCCAGATTAATCCCCGTCCGGAAACAAATGGGATTGCATCTTCCCCTCTACTCAAAAAAATCAGGGGTCCCTCCCTTCGCAGTCACTCCTCATCCTGCGAGGGGCCATCGACCTCTTCTTCATACATGAACACGTCG
>DAOQAA010000094.1:0-3847 GCA_035353675.1 Methanoregula sp.
CCATCGGGATTGACCGCATTCGGGTCTATCGCTTCATTGTTTTTTTTCTGAAAACCTGCCATTCAACCAACTACGTTTGCACTACAAATGGCGGCTGACATGTTGAAGGTATGTATGGTGTATGGCCGGGATCCGTGCAATTGACAGATATATCTTTTTAGCCACAGAGCTATTGTCACACATCACAGCAGAGCAATGAATGCGTACGGATCAGCTTTCTTTAAGCTGGTGCCGCCCCGCGACCGGTCATGGCAGGGCGGCATCATTCCGGATATCGTACTTTTCTGTCATGATCGAACCGATCCACGGTGCGACCGTTGTAACAACCGGCTAGACGGGGCCTGGTGTTTTTCTCGTAAATCGGATACGAAACCAGACCGGGGAATACAAAAACGAGGCAGGAAATGTCACAACAACTTGGCGGGCAGCCAATTATTATTTTAAGACAGGGAACGACGAGGAACCGGGGGCAGGAAGCCCAGAACAGTAACATCACCGCTGCAAAAGCAGTGGGAAACGCCGTCCGTTCGACTCTTGGGCCAAAAGGGATGGACAAGATGCTCATAGACAGCATGGGTGACGTGATCATCACAAATGACGGCGCCACGATTCTCAAGAAGATGGACATCGAGCACCCGGCCGCAAAGATGATGGTCGAGATCGCAAAGACGCAGGACGACGAGGTTGGCGACGGCACGACGTCAGCGGTCGTCCTTGGCGCTGAACTCTTAAAAAACGCAGAAGAACTTCTCGGGCAGCAGGTTCACCCGACCGTGATCGCGGAAGGGTACCGGCAGGCAGCGGTAAAATCCCTTGAGATCCTCTCTGATATTGCGATCGCCCTAAAACCGAATGATTTCACAACACTTGAAAAAATCGCGGCGACTGCAATCAGCGGTAAAGGGGCGATGGCGTACCGGAAAATACTCTGCGATATCGTTGTAAAAGCGGTCACCGCAGTCACGGATCCCGATGGTTCCGTGGATATAAAACACGTGAACGTGCAGAAAAAAACCGGGGGTGCCGTTGAGGACACCGTGCTCGTTGAAGGCATGGTTATCGACAAGGAACGGGCGAGCCCGGGCATGCCAAAGGTTGTTAAAAACGCAAAAATCCTGCTCCTCAATACCGCCCTCGAATACAAAAAGACCGAGGTTTCCGCAAAGATCAATATCTCACAGCCCGGTCAGGTACAGGCGTTTCTTGACAAGGACGAAGAGATGATCCATGCCCTCGCAGAGAAGGTGATAAACACCGGGGCGACCGTGGTTTTCTGCGGAAAAGGCATTGACGATATCGCCCAGCATTACCTGGCAAAAGCCGGGATCTTTGCGGTGCGCCGGGTAAAAAAGAGCGACCTTGAGAACCTTTCCCGGGCCACCGGGGCAGCGGTTGTCAACAGTCTTGATGCAGTCACACCGGCCGATCTCGGGGCCGCCGGTCTCGTGGAGGAGAAAAAATTTTCCGGCAATGAGATGATCACGATCTCGAAATGCAAAAACCCAAAAGCGGTCTCCATCATTATCCGGGGCGGGTCCGATCATATCATCGATGAGATCGAACGTGCTCTCCATGATGCACTCATGGTGACGGGCGTTGCTCTTCAGGACAAAAAAATTGTTGCCGGTGGCGGGGCTCCCGAGATCGAACTCTCGCTCCAGCTGCACCGGTATGCCGCGACAGTCGGGGGCCGCAACCAGCTCGCCATCGAAGCTTTCGCAAAGGCGCTCGAGGTCATCCCGCGTGCTCTTGCCGAGAACGCCGGCCTTGACCCTATCGACATGATCGTCGCGATCCGGGCGGCGCACGAATCCGGCAAGAAGACATTCGGCCTTGACGTGAATGAGGGAAAACCGGTCGATATGCAGAAAGCCGGCGTTATCGAACCCCTTAAAGTAAAGACACAGGCTGTGACGAGTGCTGCCGAGGCAGCGGTCATGATCCTCAGGATAGACGACATCATCGCATCCTCGAAATCCGGGGCACCCGGAGGGATGCCTCCCGGTGGCCGGGGCGGAATGCCGCCGGGCATGGGGGAAGATTAGGTATGCAGGATATACAATCTTTTTACCGGGAGCCGGTATGAGCACCTATGTAAAATTCAGGCATACCGGGGTATTCCATTCCGGGGATTCCTTATCCATAGATCTCGATAAAATTTCTGAATTTAAGATAACCCGGCTGCGCAATACCTGTGAACTCCTTGCCATCACCCCGGAAAATCACCAGAGCGATAAACCGGATTCAATCGCAACAAGAGACCGGGCTACCTTCAAAGACCTGGTGAATCATCCTTGGGAGACCTGTCGGGACGTTACTATGTGATACCCGGTATATTCCATCGATTTTCACGTGTCCTGACCAGATAATATTCCAGAAAAATCACGCCAAATCCGCAGAGAATTGACACGTTTACATTCATGCTTACCGGGATCATGCTCAGTATGATGAGTGCAAAGAACCATGAGAAAAATCCGAAAAGCGATGAAATCAGCATCCAGTAATTGTCCTGCATCTTTTTCCAGTCCTCCTCATCCGGGAGTTCCTTGCACGGAATTCCATGAAGGGAAATAAAAATCCCGCCTTGCAATATGAAAAGCAGGGGGCCGACAAAAATCCAGTTCGGCAACGGTGAGGTAAAAATATCGTGATTAAAAACGCAGTTTGCACCCAGATATACAACCATGATGCACAGGGCAATAGAAATCCCCCAACCTTCTCGCGTTTTGTAATCTGTTGACGTCATCGGATCGCGTTTATGGGCCGGGACAGGCTCGTTTCTTCAGGGTACGGTTCCCGAGGATTTTCTTCAGACACCCTGTTTCTCCGTGTAATTGTATCCTGAATGGGGAGTTGATCCATCAGGATCGTCCCCGTGGGGGTCGTGCAGATTTTCCCGCGATCCCGCAGAGGATAACAAGTGCGGCAATCATCCCGACAAAACCAAATCCCGGTGATGCCTGCGAGGGCAATACCGGAGTTGTGGCACCCTGCTGTGACGTTACATTCTTTTCCGGCAGAGCCGGTTCAGGAGTTACCGCCGTTATTGTTTCGGCGGGGCGCAGGTCTTCTGCCCTGAATAAAGACAATACCGGTTCATCCCCCCGGGCATCTTCAACCAGGATCAGGCCGTCAGAATACCCCACGATCTTCCGGTCATATTCCGAAGAACTGCCGGCAGTCCGGCTATCCTTTGATGAGGGCAACTGCCAGATATTTCCGGTTTTGATATCGTAAATTTTCGAGTCGCAGGATACTTTGTTGGTCTTTTTCACGATCTCGTACGGTGTGCATTCAGAATATACGGCATAATCCCCGTAGATAAAATCAAGGAACTGGTTCATGGTCGTTCCAGGGATAGTCTGGGTCGTTCCCGAGGACAATGTGTAAATATGGACCTGCCCGGGGGGTATCGGCGTCGCGAGCGGGTTCCCAAAATCGGTCCAACCGATATATTTGTCAGAAAGTGAGGTATAGCGCTTGAGACCGGGGCCGGGACTGATAACCGTATCCTTTCCGGTCACGAGATTGTGGAGGAAGATCCTGGAATTTGTGCTGGCATCGGTAACATTCTCATAGTACGCATACCAGGCAACATTGTCCCCGTAGATTTTCAGTCCGCCTTTCGCGGAGGATGATTCATTAAGAAGGGTCATCTCATTTGTGGTCGTATTTAAAAATGCGATATCCGCATTGCTGTAGGTTCCTGCAGGATAGCCCTGAAACCAGACAACCCGGTCTCCGTATATCGATGGTGCCCATCGTTGTATGCCTTTAATCCCATTCCAGGAATAGGTCTTTTGCGAACCCGTTGTTTTTGCGTCCGGGATATTTTGGGATTTACCCG
>DAOQAA010000095.1:0-3733 GCA_035353675.1 Methanoregula sp.
CATCGTTGAATAAATACGTGGATTCTGCTTAAATCGTTTTGGGTCTTGTACCCTTTGCCGATCAATGAAAAAAAGGGGCCCACGTCAGGAAAAATTATTTTTTATGGGCAAGGGTGATCTCGATACTCGATACGTTTGTCTTTCCCGTGTCAGTGTCGATAATCTCCGTTGAGATGAAGATCTCCTTTTTTACAATGCCCTCAAGAAACCTGTTTAAGGAGATCTCGGCTGTATCCACGGCACGGGAGATTGCCTTGCCCCGGGCCTTGATCGTTACCTCTTCTGCACCATTATTGAATTGTGTAACAACGGCAAGCACGTAGTTCATGACCGGTTTATTCCCGACAAATACGGTGTTCTCTTTTACCTGTTGCATGGCGTCCCCCTGTTTTAAAGATACTTCTTTTTCACAATCAGCTCTGCATTGAGCACGCTTGCACCGGCGGCACCGCGTATGGTATTATGTCCCATGGCAATGAAACGGATACCTTCACGCAACCGGCCGACAGAGACGGTCATGCCGTTCCCCCGCATGCGGTCAAGGCGTGGCTGCGGACGATCAGGCTCCTCCTCAAAGAAATGAACTGATTCCGCCGGCTGGGTCGGCAGTCCCTTGATCGGGGGCTTATAGTCCCGGAATGCTTTTTTAAGTTTCTCGACCGGCTCTTTGATATCGACCCAGATGGCCATGGTGTGTCCATCGATTACCGGCACCCGGTGGCAACTGGCACTGACTTTGAACGGTGCATTCACTACTTTATTGCCTTTCAGCGCGCCCATGATCTTGAGTGCTTCGGTCTCCATCTTCTCCTCTTCTTTACCAATATAGGGAATGACGTTGTCATAGATCGCCATCGCGGCGACACCTTCAAACCCGGCGCCGGAAATCGCCTGCATGGTCGCAACTCGGATATCAGTAAACTTAAACCGGCGAAGCGGGGCAAGTGCAGTTACCATCATTATGGTGGAGCAGTTCGGGTTGGTTACGATAAAACCGTCCCGGCCGGCATCCTTCTGCACATCGATCAGGCCAAGGTGTTCCGGGTTCACTTCAGGTACGACAAGCGGGACCATGGGATCCATCCGGTGGGAACTTGCATTACTGCAGACCGCAATGCCGGCTTCTGCAAATTCGCGTTCCACGTCGGTCGCGATCTCGGCCGGGAGGGCCGAGAAGACAAGGTCCACGTTCTTCATCGCTTTGGGTGACGTGGGTACAACCTTGATTTTCCCGATTTTTTCGGGGAATGGGGTGTCAAGGCGCCATTTCACGATCGATCCATAAGGCTTTCCCGCACTGCGTTCGGAAGCGGCGAGTGTCGAAAGATTGAACCATGGATGAGCTGCCAGTTGTTCAACAAATCGCTGACCGACCGCGCCCGTAGCTCCGAGCACTGCAACATTGATCATAGGTGTCAGGTCCTGTATGTCTGAATTCCCCGTTTGTAATTAGGCGGGTAATAGTGTCCCATTTCATCTGTGATAATAAAAACATTGTTTTTTTGAATTTTTTTTGTTGGTTTCCGAAAAAGTCCCCTGTGAGGCCCGATTTGTGTTGTACCCATTAGAATGCCGGGTGGTCAGAGATAGTAATATCATGGCGCCGGAAAAGGTGAAAATCCAACCGGTTAACGCCGTTGGCAAAAACAGATAATACATACCGGAACCTGAGTTCCGGTTTTATTCCATGTGGATTGCTTCTGAAGGGCAGGCGTCAACACAGGTCTGGCAGTCCACGCACATATCCTTGTCGACTTTTGCCTTTTCATTCTCCATGGCAATTGCCGAAGCAGGGCATTCACTCACGCATGTTTCGCATCCGGTACATTTCTCTTTATCAACGACTGCTACCAACTTGTTCACTCCAACGTATATGTTTCTGGGAAAAGAAAAAAAGGGTTTCGATTTCGACCCGCTTTCATCAGAAAACGGGGATAGGTGAAAACGCCAGGCATTTTCGACATTGACCCGCTTCTATCTGAACAATCAGGAAAATTTTGTTCTGGAGAATTCCTGTTTTCTGAGAGTGATCTCACTGATAACCCGGCAGGAGGTAATCGTCGGCAGTGGGAGGTATCCCCCTCCAGAAACCCCCCGGGGGAAGTACAACAGAGCCCGCTGCAGGCCCGGTTGTACATCGTTTCCCTCACCCCCCAGATTTCAGAGGTCATAATTCGCAAAAACGCGGAATACGGGCCGGAATGAATGGCGGGTCTCCGGTGGGAATCAAAGAGGTCAGATTTAGCGATGATAATGGGGCTAAAAAGGGAGGGGATATGGTTTGGGACGCGGCAAGTACCGATCGGGGGATATATCTGCATCCACCACGGGAACGTCCGGGATAAAGAGGAATTCTACCGAGCGAAAAATTTACTTCTTCGCCAGTCTGAGCACATCGTTCATGCCGTAGATACCGGGCTTTTTACCAACCACCCAGCGGGCAGCGTGAATAGCACCGGTAGCAAAAACGGAGCGGTCGTACGCCCGGTGTGAGAGTTCGATTGTCTCGAAATTTTTCGAGAACATGACTGTGTGGTCACCTACAATGTCTCCTCCACGGATGACATGCACTCCGATTTCATTCTTCCGCTCGGTCATCCCTTCGCGGCCGTACATTTTCTGCCGGGCACCTGCTTCCTCGTCGAGGATTTGCAAAATGGTTTTTGCTGTACCGCTCGGAGCATCCTTCTTGTTCCGGTGGTGCGCCTCAAGGACTTCGATATCATAATCCTTGAGGAGCCTGCCTGCATCGCGGATCAGCTGCCAGAATATATTCACCCCGACAGAGAAGTTGCTCGATATGACTGCCGGTACATGCCCCTTGATCGCTGCTTCCATTATTCCGTGCTGCTCCGCAGTAAACCCTGTTGTCCCGACAACGAGCGCTACGTTGTTGCGTGCTGCCATCTTCACGTTCTCCACAGCAGCGTTCGCAACAGTAAAATCGATCAGCACCTCTGCTTTCGTCTTCTTTAAGAGTGCTTCAGCATTTTTTGATTCTACGATCTCAACACCGAAGAATGACCCGGGCTTGAGATTGATGCCTCCCACCAGTTCAAGATCTTTTGACTCATTGACCATACGGCCGATGGTCTGTCCCATGCGGCCGGAGGCGCCGCATACCACGACTTTTACCATGTTTCAGTTCACCGTCGCTGTTTTTTTACTACTGGTTTTCGTGCTGCACCTTTTTGCAGGGCTTTCTTCTGCACAGAACGCTTTGCCGTAGGTTTTGCCGGAATAGTGGTGAGTACTTTTTTAAGCTGCTCGGTCTTCTTCGCATCGAGTTCATCGAGGGGGAGCCGGACAGGGCCCCCGGCCATTCCCATCAACTCAACAGCTTTCTTTACCGGTATCGGGTTGGTATCGATGAACATGGAGCGGAACAGGGGAGAGAGCGCGAAATGGAGGACCAGCGCTTTCTGGCAGTCCCCTCTCTTCATCGCCTCATACATGGCGACCATGCGTTTCGGGTCGACATTTGCTGCAACGGATATTACGCCGGAGCCCCCAAGGGCCATAATCGGGATTGTGATGTTGTCATCGCCGGAGATAACGATGAAATCCTCATCCTGCGTTTCTTCGATGATCCGGGAGATCTGGCCGATGTTGCCGCTTGCTTCCTTGACCCCCACGATATTCGGGTGCTGTGCCAGTTCCGCGATGAGGTCCGGCTCCAGGTTCTGGCCGGTCCGGCCGGGTACGTTATAGACAACAACGGGTATATCGAGGT
>DAOQAA010000096.1:0-3726 GCA_035353675.1 Methanoregula sp.
TGGGTGAAAGGCGACCGGGACCTCGATGTCTTTATGCTTTTTCCACCGGATATTCCCCGTGAGGCGCTCGAAGCGGAAGGTCTTGCCCTCGCCCGGAGTATTGCGCGGCAGTTCACCGATACATTCTGTGAAAAATACGCGGAACACCCGTACATCAACGCGACGATTGACTCAATTGATGTCGACCTTGTTCCCTGTTATAATGTCAAAAGCGCAGCCCATATCCAGAGCGCCGTTGACCGTACTCCGTATCATACACGGTACATCACGGAAAAGATCAATGGTCTTATCGATGATGTGCTGCTCTTAAAGCGGTTTACAAAATCCGGCGGGATCTATGGTTCCGACCAGATGACCGAAGGGTTCTCCGGGTATCTCTGTGAACTTTTGATCCTCCATTACGGCGGTTTTATGCCGCTTCTGCGTGCGGCATCTGTATGGGGCCCACACCTCAAAATTGATATTGAAAACCATGCAGCAAAGGAGTTTGACGAGCCGCTTATTGTGGTCGACCCGGTCGATCCCAGAAGGAACGTAGCGGCGGCAGTATCAGTCGACCGGATGGCGGAATTTGTCGAACTTTCGCGGGGATATACCGAAGCGCCATCGGAAACATTTTTTGCGCTGCCGGAAGAAAAGCCGATAAGCGAAGATGAGCTTGCCGCACTTCTTCTATCGCGGGGGACATCTCTTTATGCTGTCACGTTTGCGACACCGCCGCTTATTGAAGAAATTGTCGTGCCCCAGCTGAAAAGGAGCACGGGGTCAATCTGCGACCTGCTTACCCGAAGCGGTTTTGTTGTTCACCACGCCCATTACAGGATGGGAAAGGAACGGTGCATGCTGCTGTTTGAACTACTGGTTGATGAACTCCCGCCCATCCGGCGCCATGAGGGACCGCCGGTCTGGAACCGTACAAACGCGGACAAGTTCCGGGAAAAATACCGGGACGCAACCATGCCCGGACCGTTTATCGAAAACGGCCGGTATGTCATGGAAGTGCCACGGGAATTTGTGCATGCAGTCGATCTCCTTACCTCGCCCGCGCTCCTGAACGTTGGCGTCGGTCGGCATATCCGGATGTCGCTTGAAAAGGACTGGTGCGTGCTTGAAGGTGCCGGCTGCTGGCAGGAAGAATTTTCTTCCTTTATTGCCGGGTTCTTTTCCCGGAGTTCGCCGCTCGTGAAGATCCGGCGCAGCCGGTGATTTTTCCCGCGCCTGCCATTTTTTATTTTATTGCGTTCCGGTCCGCCGGTATGATCCTTTCGGGACAATTATCTCAAACCGTGCACCAGTACCTGGTATCCCGGTTTCCCTGATGGTAATATTTGTGAGCGAAAGGATCTCCCGGACCAAAAAGAGTCCAAGGCCGGTGTTTTTGCCAAAGCCGCGTTCAAAAATTTTTTCTTTATCTTCATTTTTTATGCCAGTTCCATTATCCTCCCATATAATGATGAGTCCCTCATCGGACTTGCGGGCAGTTAATGTAATCCTGCTGACATGCTCGCCATGCCGGATGGAATTATCAAGAAGATTATTGAACACTTTTTCAAGCATCGGGTCGGCAAACACTTCGAACCCTGCGGTATCCTCAGTAAGCAAGACCGTATCCGGGACATGCACCAGCCGGATAATTTTTTCCGGTTCCAGCCACTGGGGTTCCTGTGTGCCAATGTCCTGGTAGATCTGTGTTCCGTCAATGAGAGACTGGACTTCCTTTGTTGTGTCATCCAGTCTGGTTATATACTCTGCCAGGGCAGGATCCGGAAATTTCATTCTCATGACTTCATAGTACCCGCGAGCACCCGAAATTTTGTTGAGGATATCGTGCCGGGTAATCCCGGACAAAAGGTTCAGCTTCCGGTTTGCGAGCATGAGGGCATGCTGTGAAGTTTTCAAATCGGTGATATCAACAGCAGTGCAGATAATTTCATCATTGTCCGTTTTGGAAGCAGAAACAAGCGCCCATCGCTCTTGGCCGTCGCTGGTGGACATGCGCACTTCGCTATCAGAAATCCGTGAAGAGTCGTTTAATTTCCGGAAAAATGCTTCCCTTTCCACAGTATTTGTGATAATATCCGAAAGGTTCTTTTTTATCAGGTCTTTGCATTGATAATTAAGCATCCGGGCGAATTTCCGGTTGGCATCCGTTACTTCACGGGTTTTTTTGTTTATGCTGAACGTGCATGCCTGTGAATGGTAATAGACACTGCGGTAATTCTCTTCACTTTTCTGCTGTTCGCGTGAATACGCTGCAATGAGAATGCCGACGGACACAAAGATATAGAACCTGATGGTGGCGATGGTAAAAAGCCGTGAATCCGGTGTCTCCCACAGGCAGACCAGTGCAAAATACAACCAGCCGATAAGGATTGTCCCGTAGATGCCAAATTTCGGGTGCGAATAGATGATGAGAATGACCGGAATAAAATACAGGGACAGGAAAATATCGTGGATTCCGTTATTCAGGCAATAGTACGTGACGATTCCTGCGACAATAAGACTTGCAATAATTCCGATATCACAGATGAGTTTTTTTTGGCTGGAGAATTGTTGCATAATGGTTTTGTGCTCCCGGTAACAGGGCTTAATTTTTTGTACTTTACTCGATTTTGCCGTTTTGCTGTAAATGTTTATAAGGATGTATGAAATGAACGTCCTGGCCGGGAACCCCTGTGTGTCCTGAAAACCTATAATATGTGAACCCGGGACCTTTTAAATCCCGCATGTGCCCCTCTCGCCGGTCCAGACCCGGTATTCCTGCATGCAGGAGTACTAAAAGTGTATAAAAGTGTAAAAAAAGGGCTCTGTAGAAAACCTGATAGAAATTTTTTAGTTTTGTTGCGATGGGACCCCGGGCGCTCGCCGCCTCGTCGGGGCTCGCCCCGGGGAGCAAGCCTGTGCACGGGAAGCAACAGAAAATATTTTTTTTTATATACGGGGGTCAAGGGGGCTTGCCCCCTTGGGCTGCCTCCCCCTTTGGGGGAGAGAGGGGGTCACCCTCTCAAATACGTTTTGATGACGTGGAAATGATTTCTACAGAGCAAAAAAAAGAAAAACAGACCCCTCATGCTTTTTTTAAGAGGTCGGGACGGTATTTTGTCAATGCATCCAGTGCCCGCATCTTGTGGACATGAGCCGGGTACCAGACGGTAAAGACGATTGCGATTATCATGAAAACCCATTTCAGGTTGTCCAGGAAAAGCAGACCCGGGGAAGTATTTACCAGAAGGAAAGCCTCAATCGCAAGACCCATGGTGAAAGCGAGAGCCCATACTGCGGTAATGATATAATTGACTCTCATGAACTGGGGGCTTTTGGCACGCTCTGGTTCCACTCCTTCCCGCGAATACTGGAGTGTGAAGGGGAACCGGAAGAGGATGGTGGCCCAGCAGACAATCGTAAGGAGCAGCATCGACAGGATTGCGAGGTAATTTGCAAGATAATACTGCCCAAGGCCGATGATCAGGATGAAGAACAGGATAAAGAATGCCAGCGATACGATGGTAAGGATATATCCTTTAATCAACTGATGGTAACTCGTGAGGAGTGTAAGAACAATAGCGATCACAAATGCCAGGATCAGGCTGAGCCCGGGATTCCCAAGGGGAGCTCCGGCAACAAGTGCAAAGGCAATCCATGGCACGAAAGCGGCAAACAGTGATAAAATGTTCATGGTTTTCCTCATCTTGTTGGCTACTTGCAGGGATAACTTTTTTTAAAAAT
>DAOQAA010000097.1:0-3421 GCA_035353675.1 Methanoregula sp.
CTTCAAAGAATTTCGTTCGTTTTTTAGTTTAAAGACGTTCTTGGGGGCTTCGCCCCCGCCACTAGGGCTTCCCCCCTATTGCGATGATGCTGTATTACCTAATCTCATGAAATACTTTGAATTTTCTTGATCCGACTCTTATTTCATGAGGCATATCAATCACATGAAAAATTTTGGTTGCACCAAATGATGAATCACCTGGAAAAATAACTGCGCCGGTTGAATGTATCGACCGGGAAACTAAAAATTTTTCACATTTTTTGAAGTACGTGAATATTTTGTTGATATTTTTGAGATATATTTATATATTGTTACCACAAAGTGGTAATTATGCCTCGTGCAGGCGAGGGACGATCGATCCGGATTGATCCTGAGGTGTATGAGGCTTTGCTAACGCTGAAGCGTGGCAATATGACATTCAGCGATGTCATTGCAAAAATGCTCGAGGACTGCTATGGCTGGTCGGACGCCTTCCCGGCCAATCAAAGAGACCTTGAGGATTTTATCGACGACACAGACACAGGAAAATGAGTGAGATATCCGGTAGCGCCATGTAAAAACGGGCGCGCCGGTTATTGATCAGTCTGGTGCCAGTGTAAAAAGTGCATCAGTGATAAAATAAAACAGGAAAAACCCGACTCATTAACAGGACTCCTGAAAATTCGAGGCCCCAAAAAGAGGATTACATACAATCCCAGACAAGCGCGCCGGTTTATTACCCTCTCGCCGGTTCGTTAATCTGAAATTGCACTGTCTCCCCTGAAATCATTTTTAGTTTTTTTACCAGTTCTTCTTCCAGGAGCGGAACTGACGATTTGAGTTTCGATCTCCATAAAAGAAGATCCTGGTGCTCCGTTTCTTCATGAAGACGCATGCCATCCAGTTGTTCTTTTTCGCGTTCGAGCGAACGCTGGCGGGTAACAACCGGGTGTGACAAAAGAGCCTCTTCTGCTTCGCGGCACTGTTTCTCTAAATCGTGATACTGCGTGCACAACACGCATACTTCAACGGAAAAATTTTTGGCATCTGAAAAGGCCGCCCGTTCTTCCTTGTTTTTCAGGAGAATGTCGCCATCTTCAACCATCTTATTGACAACCGGGCACGCGCTGTCCAGAGCCTGAACAATGGCCGCCGGGGATGCAACCTCATGATCAGACAGGAGGGTCATTGCGTCTTTTAAGGCATGGACTTCTTTTGTGAGGTTCTTTTTTATCGCAATCTTCTCGGCCTTCCTGAATACATGAGAGGCAGTCATCGTAAGTGATGCATAGTTGCGCAGGAATGAATCACGCTGTTTTGCCAGTTCTGCGTATTGGGCTCGCACGCTTTCAAGCGCCACTAACGAGGGATCGGCAGAAAGCCGGGTCGCTTCGGCAGAAACCTTTTCGAGATTGCCGGTAAGCTCGGCAATGCGTGTTTTAATCCGCTCCTCTTTCCCAAACGATCGCTCGAGATCACTCCGGGCATCCAACACAGCGGCATATGCAGCGCGTGCACCCTGAATACCGGACATCTCTGTCTTGAACGTGCCAAGGGCCTTTGTCATCGCATTGATCTCGCGGCCGATTGCATCGATGCCGGTCCGGGTCGCTTTCATCTCATCCGGAAAAGCCACCGCAAGGTACCGGCCCTGCCCCCGGACTGCATTCAGGCAGCCCTTCACACATTCGACTGCGGTTGTGTAGAAAGCCTCCGGCTCTTCGGGAAATTCCTTTGCAAGAGAGGTATTCATGGCCCTGAGAAAAAGCGGCAGGGAATTTTTTGCGATGCTTTTAATTTTCGGGTGAGTCTCGGGGTCCTGATCTGCTCCGTTGAGATTGTTGACAATCAGCTGGAGGTTTGCTGCAGCATTCCGGATATTGTTCATCGGCTCCTGCACTTCCGCACTGACACGGTCAAGTGCAGCTTTTTCCCGCTCATCCAGCCACGCAGGAATTTCTGCGAACGTAAGGGTAATTTGATTGTCAGGCGCCGAGCCAAAAATTGATTTTAAAAATTTCAGCATGGAAAACTCCGTGAGACTTCATCAGAAATGTATCAGGTATGTGATCATTAGTCAGTGAACAAAGAAAGTGTTCGTGGTCACTGGTCATCACGCGCGATCTGGCGGAGCCGTTCTACTCCATCAATCTCTTTTATGACGGTCACGACAGCCGGGGGCACAAGGGACTCCCACGGTTCGCCACCAAGCATCCGGCGCCGGATCTCCGTCCCGCTGTGCCGGTCACGCTCGTACATCGCAGGAGACTGCACATTGACACCGGCTTCCCGGAACAACTGGACGACAAGGGGGTTTGACGAATAACAGGTATCAAACGGCGGCGTCATCGACCTGACATGCGCAGCCCAGAGCGCGTTTCTCTGTACATCCTCGATGGGGATCACATAATACGGGCACCCAAGCGTCGTGAGCGCCCTTGTTATCATCATGACACGTTCACCGGCGGTAAACGGGTTCTCGGTCGAGTGGGAAAGCTGTGCGCTCCCGACACCGATGATAATCTCGTCACATGTCTGTGCGAGTTCTTTTAAGACTGCCTGGTGCCCGTTGTGATAGGGCTGGAACCTGCCGACATAAAATCCGCGCTTCATGGTTTTGCTCCTGCGTTTGCGATCCGTGCGGCAAAAGCCCCTGCCGTAAACCCTGCATCAATATTTACCACAGCAATAACCGAGCATGACTGGAGCATGCTTGCAAGGGCTGCCCGTCCCGCGCCCATGTACCCGTAGCCGGTGCTGACCGGCACACCAAGGACCGGTTTGTCCACAAGACCTGCAACAACCGCCGGGAGCGTGCCTTCCCTCCCGGCACAGACTACAAAGACATCAGCGTCAAGCAGGGGTTTGAGCGCCGGAAACAACCGGTGGATCCCAGCCGCCCCGACATCGTACGCCGTCCTGACCGTGCAGCCCATCTCTTCTGCGATGATCTTTGCTTCTTCCGCGACGCGAATATCCGATGTCCCGGCAGTAATCACGGCAACCACCCCGCCGGTCGGTTCCGGTGCGGGACCACAAGAGAGGACGAGCACCTGCGCGAGCTCGCGGTACTCTGAAGTAATTCCTTTTTTTGTGCATTTGGCCTGCACGACAGAGACCTGATCCGGTGTCACGCGCGTGATAATGCAGCGGCCGGCAGACTCTGCGTGCCGCAGGGCAATCTCCGCAAGATGCTCCGGTGCCTTTCCCTCGGCAAGGATCACCTCCGGCATTCCGCAGCGGACCGCCCGGCCGAGATCGAGACAGGCAAAATCACCGACCTGTTCGAGACGGAGTCCCTCTATTTCCTGTGCAGCATCCTCAAGCGCGATCTCCCCGTTTTTATAGCGGTCAAGAAGCGCTTTGAGCGCCGGGTTTGCTCGCATAATGTAATAATACAGATATGGGGAGGCGTATTATAAGTTAGTTCATTGCCATGTCG
>DAOQAA010000098.1:0-1789 GCA_035353675.1 Methanoregula sp.
GCCCGCTTCCCGTAGGTCAGCATCCCCATCCGGAAGATCCGGCCGGCAAGCCGGGTGAGGACGACAATGGAGATTACGAGGATCGCCATGCTCAGGATAATTTCATACGGCGGCACGGAAACAAGCGTGAGCCTGACCATGCCGATGAACGGCGCGGTGTAGGGGAAGTACGTGAGAAACTGCATCGCAAGGGAGTTTGGATCTGCGAGAAGGAACTGTAAAAAGACGAGCGGGAAGACGGCAAACATCGAAAAGATCGCCGAGACCTGCTGGGCCTCGCGGACTGACGGGGCAAGCGACGCGGCGCAGGCAATCGAGACTGAGAAGAGGAAATAGCCAAGGACAAAGTAGACCACGGCAACAAAGACAAGGCCGGTCAGCTGCAGCCCGGAGAAAAGTACCGCAAGGGGACTTACTGCAACCGCAACAAGTGCAATCGCGATCCAGACCCCCATCTGGAGCAGGCTCACTGCGGCATACCCGAGGATCTTTCCCGAAAGCAATTCCTCAGCCGAGCAGTACGAGAGCAGGAACTCCCCACGCCGGCTCTCTTTTTCCTCACCAATGCCCTGCATCAGGTAACCGGACGATGTCAGGATTCCGAGCGCAAGCACCATCGTCATCGCAAACGGCAGGATAAAGCCGGCGATCTCCTGGCTTCCTTTGGGATTGCCGGATTCGTCAAGCACGATCACGGCAGGTGTCGACGGAGATACGATCTTCTGCACGGTCCCTTCGGATACATTTTCATGCCACAGGAGGTTCTTTGCCATGAATTCCTGGACTGCCTGGCTGGAGCCGGTTGACCCCATCAGAGAACGGTCCATCGTGTAAACCGTGAGCGAGCCGGTCGCGAGATAATCATGAGGGACGAGGAGCAGGCTGTGAATCTCCCCCTTTACCAACGCCGTTTTGCCGGATTCAATATCAGGGTACGGAACATAGCCGGGCGAGGTCTGCACAAACCCGGCCCCATCGACATACCCGACGGTCTGGTTTGCCGCGCCCATCGCAATCCCGGCGCCGGTGTAGACAGAAAGGCCGATCACAAACAGCATCAGGAGAGGCAGCCCGAGTGTGCCCAGAATAAAACCCCTGCGCCGGACGGTTTTTACAAATTCAAATTTCGCGACGACAAGCGATTTTGCTGTCATTTCCTGCACACCTCCAGGAAGATCTCGTTCATCGAGCGTTGTTTGATCTCGAACTTCCGGATCGACACATGCGCTGCAAGGGTCTTCAGGAGAGCCTGCGTATCGGTTTCTTTTGCGACAATCAGTTCAGCGGAATTACCTGAGTCGTTGATGCCAAGGATATTGTCGAGATGCGGGAGCCGTCCTTCGTACTGCACTTCAATCGAGAGACCGAACTGCTGACGGATTTCATCAAGCCTGCCGTAGAGCACAACTTTCCCGGCATTGAGCATGAGAATCCGGTCGCACATCCGTTCGACCTCGTCCATCTGGTGGGTGCTCATAATGACCGTGGTGCCTTTCGCGCTCAGCTCAAGAAGGATATCCTTGAGTGTTTTTGTGTTGAGAGGATCGAGCCCGGAAAACGGTTCGTCAAGGATGAGGAGAGGGGGTTCGTGGATGACCGCAAGGATGAACTGGAGCCTCCGGTGCATACCTTTGCTCAGTTCCTGGATCTTTTTGTTCCGGTATTCGCTCAATGCCAGGACTTGAAGCCATGTATCCATTTTTTTGTCAATATCCCTTACATCTTTTAGTTCGGCAAAATACCGGATACATTCCGCGACACCGGTTTCCTTGTCAAGGCTCCCTTCCTC
>DAOQAA010000098.1:1889-3411 GCA_035353675.1 Methanoregula sp.
CAAAATACCGGATACATTCCGCGACACCGGTTTCCTTGTCAAGGCTCCCTTCCTCAGGCAGGTAACCGATGGCATTTTTGATATCGTCTGAAAACGTCCGGCCAAAAAACGAGATAGTCCCTGTATCGGGCCGGAAGATATCGAGAATCGTCCGGATAAGTGTGGTCTTGCCTGCGCCGTTTGGGCCAAGCAGGCCGAAGACCTCGCCTTTACAGACATCGAACGTGATCGTATCGAGCACGGTCTTACTGTCAAATGTCTTTGTGAGCCGTTCAATATGCAGTACGGGCGATTTTCCTTTTGATTCCATCGGAACTACTGTCATGAGGCATCTTTCCGGAAATGAGAGGGGTTTTGATTCTTCATATATTCCTTTAGTATTTGTACCATCGGCCTTTGCTGTCGTACTCCCCGGTCATCTGCTGGATGGGAGCGGCACCGCTGCCGGTGAGGCTTTGGTAGAATGTCGCCTTGTAGGTTATGAGGAGCGGCACCAGGAATACAAAGCCAAAAAAGATCATGACAGCGGTGACCCACATACCGTCTGGCCCAATCATGGATACCAACTGGTCCGGAGTAAAGGTTGCAAGCTGGGTCTCGTTAAAGCGCGTCAACGGCTCGAGTTTGTTAAAGAGAAGGGCCTCCCAGATAACCGCAAACACGAAGAAGTTTACAAACGCGAGAAGACAGCACGTGACAAAGAATCCCATCACTTTCCAGGTGTTGCGGGAAACAACAAGGATGCTCTGCCGCAGTGAGGCAAAAACCCGGAGATCACTAAAGACTGCCGCAGTATCGCAGAAAAATACCATGACAACGGTTGGGATCATGAAAAAGAGGGCGCACACCCCGGCAGTTGCATAGTCCACAACGCCCCCGGAGAAGATCATCATCAGGGTCATGACTACGAAAAAGACAAGCATCAGAATAAAGAAGATGACAAGCCAGGGAAGCAGCACCCGGAAATAATATCGCGCCCCGTCAGTCACCAGCGTGCCGGCACCGCCGTCATTTTTCTTTATGATACAAAATGTTCCGGCTATAAAAAGTACCATCACAAGGGCAAAGATAATCACTAACCGGGTGGTAAAAAAAGAGCCATAGAGATTATACAGTACCCAAACGAGCGCGCCAAGCAGCCCCGCGACAATACCGGGTATAAAGAGTACCGGTGTCCGCCCGGTAACGCGGACAGCTTCCTGTAATTCTTTAAAGACCATGTTTACCGTACCCGGGGCATGGCCACGATTTCCCGTACCTGGAGATCAAAGAAACTCGCCGTATATGACGGCCGGATGACGCAGACTGTATCCGCACCGCTTGCCGTCCCGCCGACAGCAATAACTTCCTTGTCGATCCCGATTGCACCCTGGTCGGCAGCGATAAGTACGCACTCAACGGCAACCTTGAGACCGACCGCAACAACCCGGCGCAGCGCTTCGGCAATCGCTTCTGTCCGTGAAGCACCGCCAACCTTTGGTGATTTTGAAAGGGCACGCTCAAGACCGGAAAGTGCATGGGT
>DAOQAA010000099.1:0-3209 GCA_035353675.1 Methanoregula sp.
TCGGGCCCGGCAAGGCATTCGATACCGATCGCTATTACGTCATATGTAGCAACGTTCTCGGGGGGTGTAAGGGCTCGACCGGCCCTTCCTCCATAAATCCGGAGACAAACAAACCCTACGGTGCTGCTTTTCCTGTTATTACCATCCGCGACATGGTCAACGCCCAGAAACTTCTTCTCGATCATCTTGGCATTACTGAACTCTACGCAGTCGCCGGCGGGTCGATGGGCGGCATGCAGGTGCTCCAGTGGTCAGTCTCGTATCCCGGTATGGTAAAAAAGGCGATCGTGATCGCCGCAACCGGCTACTCGACGCCCCAGCAGATCGCCTTTAACGAAGTCGGCAGGAAAGCGATTATCTCGGATCCCGACTGGAACAACGGCGATTATTACGGGAAACCGCTCCCCACGCACGGCCTCGCACTCGCCCGGATGGTCGGCCACATCACCTATCTTTCCGACGAGTCAATGCACGCGAAGTTCGGAAGGGCGCTTCAGGGAAAAGAGCAGATCGGGTTTAATTTCTCAACCGAGTTTGCCGTGGAGAGTTACCTCCACCACCAGGGTGATACTTTCACAAAAAGGTTCGATGCAAACTCGTACCTCTACATCACGAAGGCGATCGACTACTTCGACCTGACAAAGGAGGGGTCGCTTGCGACCGGGCTTTCGGCGGTAAAAGCGGCGTTCCTTGTCATATCCGTCTCGTCGGACTGGCTCTACCCTCCCTACCAGTCGGAAGAGATTGTGACAGCGCTTACCGCAAATGAGCGCGAGGTACAGTACAGCGAGATCCGTTCCAACTACGGCCACGACGCGTTTCTGCTCGAGTCGGGACAGCTCACCTACCTGATCACCCGGTTCCTTTCCCACACCGTTGTCCTGGATGTAATGACAAGGGATGTCGAGTGTATTGAAGAGGGCATCACGATTGCAGTCGCTGCCCGGCGGATGATCCGGTGTGGTGTCAATCACCTGCCGGTTCTCTCTGGCAGCACCGGCCGGATCGTGGGGATCGTCACTTCGTGGGATATCGCAAAGGCAGTTGCGTCCAACTTCCTCTGGCTTGATGAGATCATGAGCCGCGACGTTGTTACGGCAACCGAGAGCGAGCCCGTGGAGATGGCGGCACAGAAGATGGAGGCCCATTCCATCTCTGCACTTCCCGTTGTTGACGATGACCGGCATGTGATCGGGCTTATCACGAGCGACGCAATCAGCACCCTTGTCGGGAGGCAGACCCCGTGAGAATCCTCTCTATCCATGCAGACCGCATGTGGTACCACGCCACAAAAAAGACAAAGATCGCCGAGCAGATCACGGAAAAAGAGGATTCTATGGATGAATGTGTCGTCCTCTTCTGCTGCGTGGAAAAACTCGATGAAAAAAACCCCGCCCACATCATTGAGAGTGCCAGACAGAGCGTGCTGTTGCGGCTTGAAAAACTCAAGGTGGACCGGGTTCTCATTTACCCGTATGCCCACCTGACAAGCACACTTGGCTCTCCATCAGTCTCGCTTGAAATCCTCAAAGGGCTCGAAACATCGCTGAAAGCCGAGGGAATTACCGTGAAGCGGGCTGCGTTTGGCTGGTACAAGAAGTTTGAGATCCGAGGCAAGGGCCACCCGCTCGCCGACCTCTCGATGACCATATGCCCGTACGAGGGAAAAGAATGCAACTTTACCTGCCCGTACTGCCACCATCCTTTCAAAGAAGAGGATGCGGAGCAAGTCTGCATGGGGGCAGCTGCGTGCGGCAGGGTTCAGGAAGGAAAGGTGGGTAAAATCCCGGAACTGTAATGGCGGTGCCGATAAAATGAAGGTCGGCTGACGGTAGGACTGGTGAATGAAAATGACGAAGAAATGGCTGGTCAGGTATTCGGAGATCTTTTTGAAATCGGATCCGGTCCGCCGACAGTGGGAACGTGTCCTGATAAACAACATCCGGCAGGTAATGCCGGAATTAAAGATCCAGAGTGAGCGGGGCAGGATCTGGCTCACGGGTGATGTGCAGCCCGAACTATTAAAGAACGTCTTTGGAATAGTATCGTTCTCCGAAGTGGAGCACATCCCACACGAGGAATCACTGGAAGATGCACTCATCGGATACTGCCGGGTGCATGGGATTGAAAGTGCAAAGACGTTTGCCCTGCGGATAAAACGGGTGGGAAAACACAGTTTTTCCTCGAATGACAAGGCAATTGAACTGGGTGATATTGTTCGGAAGGCATTCCCCCACATCAAGGTAAATCTTGCCACTCCCGATATGGAGATCCACGTGGAGATCCGGCAGAACGAGTGCTATATGTACGACACCGTGATAAAGGGCATCGGTGGCATCCCCCTCGGCGTCGAAGGGACACTCGTTGCGCTTGTGTCGGGTGGGATAGATTCCCCGGTCGCGTCGTGGATGATGATGAAGCGGGGTTGTAAGATCGTGCCCGTCTTTGTCGCGCTCGACACCTTCCTTGACGAGACGGTGCTTGCCCGGGCCGAGCGGGTTGTGGGAGTATTACAGAAATATCAACCCGGTATCAAGCTCCAGGTGGTCCATGATTCGTATCTGGCAGCGATAAAAAAAGAACTGATCAAAAACGGGCAGGAGAAGTATACATGCCTTTTCTGTAAGCGCCGGATGTACCGGATTGCCGGGGCGGTGGCACAAGAGGTTGGTGCCCGGGGTATCGTAAGCGGCGAGTCGCTTGGGCAGGTGGCAAGCCAGACACTCGACAACCTTGTAGTCCTCTCCGACGCGGCAGCAATTCCGGTCTATCGCCCTCTCATCGGGTTTGACAAAGTGGACATAATGCAGCTCGCCCGGGATATCGGAACCTATGAAGAGTCCACGGGTAAAGCGACCAGCTGCAAGGCGGTGCCGAAAAGGCCGTCCACGAAGGCCCGTTTATCGGAAATCCTTGAGATGGAAAAGAATATGGAGGTTACAAAGATACCTCTGCCAGTATAAGACGGGGAGTAGAATATTGCTATTTTTCGGAGTTTTTTCAAGGTAACTGCAAAGCAATAACAGGATTACCTGATCCTTATGCCGCGCTTATTTTTAAAAATCAGGGAAAAAAATAAAGTCACGGGTTAACTGCCGCACCGGTTGTTCCCCGCACTGCCCCCGCACTGGTATTCCTCTCCCTCCCTGAGCTTGTGGCAGATATCGCAGATACGCTGCACGAGGTTCACATCCTTGCCCTCTTTTAAA
>DAOQAA010000100.1:0-3113 GCA_035353675.1 Methanoregula sp.
AAACTCTTTGTGGTTAGTGTAAAATTAGTGAGATCTTGATTAAAAGGTTTCGAAATCATATTCGGAAAATCGGGATATTTAAAGCCCGGATAAAAAAAAGCGGCTTAATGCGGATTATTTGCTCTGGTCAACTTGCCTTAACGAAAGACAGGTTGTTTAGGGAACAAGTTGTCCTGAGTTGTCCGGCGTTGGACCGGGAGTCCCGGAAGAGCCGGTGACCCCGGTTCTTAGAATCCGGAGAACTGGCAGGTGGTGGAATTTTTCCTGGTATCTGATATGAGAGTCCGGTGGAGTAATTTTGCGGGGTTGTCCGCATGGTAAAAAAGGGAGGACAAAAAATGAAAATCCTCCCTTTTATATCATGGTACTTAGATATGTCGGTTGTTTTCCGATTTTTCCATGTGGTCGAGAGCCCGGTCCCACATGAGGAGCAGGCCGGGGATGATCACGTACGCGAGCAGTCCTGCGCCGAGGAATGCAGCGATTATGATAAGTTCATTGTCCATGTTTTCCACCTGTTGTCCTTTCGGGCAGTCTTATGCGAGAGCGGGTACTCCATCTGCCCAGATCTCGATCCGGGTCCGGATGCTGTCGTCCTCATATGAGGAGATGCTGATCTGCTGGCGGGAGATGCTGAGGAAGAACAACTCTCCGTTGGGGTCGTGGCACTTGAGTGTTGCCGAGTAACAGTCTCCATCAGAGTTGTGGGCCGGGGAGCCTCCGTGGGCGGCGATGTTTGCGGTGTTTGCGAGTACTGCGGTGATGCCGGCAGTGAAGCCGTTCATAGTGCTGTAGGTCTCGGCCGATCTGCCGACAACTTTTGCATCACTGTCCTGGAACACGAATTTTGCCGTGTAGGTCTCACGGATTTTTTCTACGGGTGGGTGGCTGGCGCCCGAGCTCATATACGATACACAACCGAACGGGTTGTCTGTGATAATGGACTGAACGATCGTGTTGAACGCGTCGACGTCCTTCATGGGTTCCGCAAGTTTGCGGGTTGCACTTTTCACATTGGTGTTCTGCGTGAAGTCTGCCATGTTTTGTTTCTCCATTTTTGTCTTTTTGTCTCGGGGCGCCCTTTGACATACCAGTATTGGCGTTTTGGGGATAAAGTCCTGAAAAAGAGAATAAATCCAAAGATTTTCCGTGACTGGTTTGGAATTTTAACTGGTTGGAGACGCGCCGGCAGTGATCGGGTCTCATTTTAGGGATATCTTGTGTGCAGTTCCCGTAAGATTTATTGTTCCATATGGGGAGGGTCGTCCAGTATCTTCTTAAGAGCCGGAGGAAGGGTATCCCTTCGATTGCGGGGTGCGACCCGGATCTTCCTTCGTTTATCCGGGACACCGGGGGATTCCCGTGGTATATCTTATTGATACCTGGATCTGACTCGAGTACTGAAACGGGAGCAATAAAAAAAGCGATTACAATTATTGATACAAGCGAGAAGGAGTTTTTTTGTTTCCAGCATATCCATCGCCGGGATTGCCCAAATCAACCGGCAGCAGGACAGGAAGTTGATCTCGGTATGTCCTTATGATGTGGTGCAGCAGTTGACCATTCTCCCACTGACCTTTGAGATAGCCCGGTTCGCCGGTGAGCTTCGGAACACCGGGATTGTGGGTGGGATTACCGATACCCTCATTCTTGCGACTGCGAGGCTGAACCCGGCAACCATTGTTACCGGCGACCAGCATTTCCGGGGCCTGGACGGTGTCCTGTACCCGGGAAAGTAAGGATTTTATGGTTGGCGGAGTTGCAGCGCTAAAAAAAAGGTGGGATTTCAGGACTGGATCTGTTTTACAAATTCCCAGTCATATGCGATACCGCCGGAGTAGGCCCGGTAATATCTCCAGCCGCTGACCGGTGAGGTGACCCAGATCATGACCCGGTAAGGGGAGGTTTGTGCCCGGGCGCAGGCCCGTATGACGTTTTCCGGGTAGAGTTCGTGCAAGGTCCTGGCGTCCGGCACCTGCCTGCGGGAACAGATGACCGCGATCATCAGGGTGTCGAGGCCTTTTGTTGCGATAATGGCCTGGGGAAGGTGCGGGTCGGCAACAGTCCGGCAGGCGTCATAGCCGTTCCGGTCAAGGATGCGCAGGGCTTCGAAGATATACGGGGTGCGGTGCGATGGTTTCCTCTTCTGGATCTCCTGGACGTTCTCCGGTTTTTCTGCGATGGCGGGGGGAATTTCACCTGCGGCCGGGCACCGTACCGGTGCGACGGTCCCGCAGGGGCTAATCAGGTTGCTGTACTGAATACCGGATGCTGTAATTTCCGGTGTGGCCGTGTTTTCGTGAGATGTGCTGGTTCCTTCCATAGTAAATCACGGTGTTCATCATTTTTTGTCAGTTTTTGATCTTTTTCGTGTTCTGATAGCGGTTCAACGACAGGCGCGTCCGCTTGTCTGAATGTGACAGCAGCGCCGGACCGGTTGGGAAAACAACACTGGCAGGTGATCGTGGCGGATGAATCTGGATCGTGCGACCCAGGTATGCAGGGGGGAATACGTTCCGTTTCATCCACGGTTCAGGTCGGATATGTTTTTCTGAATCAACCGGACCGGTGGTTAACTACGTATGGCAGAAAAGGCGGGCGAAACACTTTCAGCCCGGGCGCCCGCAGCATAATCCCAGGGGCTGACGATCAGGTAAATCTGTGTTTTTAACATCTCAAAAAGCCCGATGAGCCCGCACACAAATGTCATGATGACAAGGCAGAGCTTCACGACGGGGCTCGCGGGTATTATCCCGAAGCCATGCATCAGAAGCATCTCTGTTAGTGGTAAGCTGTTATTTTGGGCCATTTGTGATTATTTTAAAAAAGGGCAGGTCGGTTTAAATACTTCGTGGTAATTGCGAAAAAATTTGAGGTTATCTGACTAAACGGAGCGATATTTGGGGCGGGATTGGGATAACCGGGAGGTTAGATGAATGAACCGCGGAGGGGATCAGAAAAGTACAAAAATCTATAATTTATAGTTCCTTCAAATCGACTCATCAATCTATCAATTTTATTATCGTTGCTGCAAATTTTCCCCGAATTGCATATTTTTCTGCTCTGTAGAAAACCTAATCCAAAATAGAAGTACCGACAACCGAAAGATCTAA
>DAOQAA010000101.1:0-3064 GCA_035353675.1 Methanoregula sp.
CAAGTTAACAGAGCCGACAGAACCAATCGTCACTATACGATGATCATTGATCTTCGGGTGTGATCAAATCGTGGATCTTGTACTCAAGCGGGGTGTTCTCCAGTCGCTTGACAAAATTCGTGAACTCATCGTCTGTTAAAACAATCGCACACGTGATCCCGTGATATGCGGCATCGATGACACCTTCACCTGCCCCAAAGAAGAGGTCCGGGTTCATGCCAATGGATTTCAATGCAACCGATGATTCGATCCCGACAGCAGCGGTTAATCCGGCCATTGCGACAATCTTTTTGAGTTTATCCTTCCTGACACGGTTTGAACCCCCGTGCTGGACCCGGGGCACCTTGCAGACATGGATAACTCCCTCGTGATGATCGATTATCCCGATCACATCGAAAATCCCCACGTCGTTGTTCTTCTTTGCATCCGCATAGACTGTTGCTGTCGCCGACCTCTGGTTCTTCCCCGCATAGAGATATCCGTCCTTCATGTAAAGGCCGGCGATATCCCCCTTTTTCAGGTCATCGGCAGCAATTGCAGTCCATATCGAAACATGCTTGATGATGTCGCGCCGGATATGCCGGACATATAATTCCAGGGTGGCTGCATTCTCCATGACCCAGGCCATCCCGGTTTTGGTCACCGCATAATTACTCCGGCCGCTCACGGCTACCATACCTTCGTCAACCAGATCGCGGATATATTCGGAGACGGCCTGCGGTGTCATGCCAATCCTGTCGGCAATCTCCAGCTGGCGTACTGCCGGTTGGTGTTCAGCAATCTCTACAAGGATCTGGAAGCGCGAGACATCGCCCTTGCTCCGCATAAGAAAAGGTAAGGCTCCCTTCGTATCCTGATTCAGGCTGCATCAGCTCCGGTGTCTTATGTACCAGGAAAAAGAGTAACGACCATGAGATAATTAGTCTTTCGGGCGTGCTGATGCGTTATCGATTTATTGGGGATTTTTCCCAAGAAGAAATTGTGGCCATCAACCGTCAATGCATCAGAGCCCAACTTAGCAATATTTATTTAGTTATATCAAGTAACTATGATCTCGTATTATTATGCATATTATGGAAGGATTCTTACCCTGGCAATGGTGTCTCGTGTGGTGGCTTATCGCCATCCCGTTCCTCATTGTGGGAGTTATCGAACTTCGATCACTGCTGCGCAAAGACCGGGAATATCTCCCGCTGCTGGGCGTGTGCGGCGCGTTCATCTTTATCTTGTCCGCACTCAAGCTGCCGTCAGTCACCGGCAGTTGTTCCCACCCGACCGGTACCGGGCTTTCGGTCATGTGCTTTAAGCCGTTCATCACTGCGGTGATCGGTTTTATTGTGCTACTGTTCCAGGCGCTCCTGCTCGCTCATGGGGGTTTGTCCACGCTCGGGGCAAACATGGTCTCGATGGCAATCGGCGGCCCGCTCGTTGGTTATGCGGTGTACAAACTGCTGAAAAACACCCCGGTTAACATCTACGTCACCGTGTTCTGCGTAGCGGCAGTGGCAGATATTGTCACGTATATCATCACGTCGTTTGAACTGGCGCTCGCGTACCCGGCCGCAGTCGGAGGAGTCGCTGCTTCATTTACTGCATTCTTTGTGATCTTTGCGATCACCCAGATCCCGCTCTCAATCCTCGAAGGACTCGTCCTTGCGCTGGTCTTCAAGTACATTATCCAGCTCAAACCGGACCTCATCGAGAAACTGGGCGTGTTCTCGAAAAAGCAGATTGACGCCGCGCTCGGGACACCAGATGCTCCCTCAGAGAAGGTGTAAATGTATGTTCGAGAATCGTAAGCTTGAGTTACTCACGCTGATTGGGCTTTTCGCATTTGTGATCCTCTTTATTATTGTCAGCGGACAGTCCGGCCATGAATTTGCCGGGTCTGACGATGTCGGATCGGAAAAGATTGCAGAGCTGACGGGTAAACCGGTCGACTCCTTTACACCGGTCATTCCCCAGTATGAGCCTCCAAGCGGCGAGATTGAATCAACCCTCTTTGCGCTCCAGGCAACATTCGGGGGAGTTATAGTCGGCCTCGTGATCGGGTACTGGTACGGACAGAAAAAACGTCCCGTCAATTCCTGATATCACATGTTCGAAGAACGGCTGGATGGCGTCGACCCAAAGATCCCACCAGAATATTTTTTTGCGGATTACGAGGTTTTTCCAGAATCTTTTTTATTTCAGCAGTGAACAGGAAAAAAACCACGGTATTTTCCTGCAGCAGGTGAAAAGCAAGGGTATCATCAATCGCCCCGTACCGGTGGACAACAATATTTCTGAATCCTCTCATCGAGTGGACCTTTTCCTGCATAACCGGGGTGATCAATCCCTTGTTCACCAGATGAAGGAGAATATCCTCGTCTTCCCCGGGTATTCCCTGGTCAATATCCGAATTTTAGGATAGCACAGATCTCAAAGACATCCTCAATGGCAAATTCGATTCTCTTGCAGATGCCGTCTTTAACGAGTCCCAGGTTCCGGAATTCTTTGGCACTTTTTTAGCAGGTGTTCCTCCACAAGCCGGAAACCTTCGCTGATCTGGGTTGTCTTATTTTGCTCTATAGAAATCATTACGAATTACTTGACGCTCCAGGGGCTTTTCCCCGCCGCTTGGGCGCCCCGGTTCGCGATAGTGTCGTATCACCTTTGCACAAAAACTGAAAACAAGAAGCGACAGATAACGGGTATACACAGAATTAAATTCAAGGATACGTACATAGAAATCGAAACAGACCCATGAAAACCATCAGCATCACGGAAGAAGCGTACGAGCGGTTAATGCACCTCAAAGATGATAAGACAAAAAGTTTCTCCGAAGTGATCGTAAAATATTATCCGGCCCGGAGGAGACTCTCCGATGTCCTTGAAGAGTTGGGGGAATGCACCGACCTCGCGGAGAGCATCAGCAGGGTATCGCGGGAGATGCGGAAAACAAAAATGAGAATCAGATTTTAACAAGACTTGTCGCTGCCACCTTATTTCTCGTTGACCTGATGAGATAAGATCCCGGACCTTTCCGTGATATCGTACGGATGGTTTTTACAGGCTTTCCCGG
>DAOQAA010000102.1:0-2721 GCA_035353675.1 Methanoregula sp.
ATGATCTTATACCAGGTGAATTCAGGAACTGTTGAATACGCGGGGACACGATAACATTGCAGGATCCGGGTCTCTTGAATCGATCCCGGTCTTTTTCCGGGCTGCGGAAGCACTGGGACTCCTCCTCCTTGTTGTTTTCTTCATGGCAGCCGGTTCCTTCCGGAAACAGAAGGTATCTGCAAAGACACGTACATACACCCATACATCCCGTATCCGTAACAGGATCGCATAATCACTTTTTTTAATTAAATCCTGCAAAAGATAATTTTCTGTTTTTCACGGGAGACTTGGCAGTATCTGATGGATTCTCCAACAGAAAATTCCCGTGGGGAAACCGGTTCGGGAATGGCACAAATTGCACGTCACGAAGATGGATTATCGGCGCCATCACACAATTCCACTTTTCCGGATTTCCCTTGCCCGGTATCAGGTGATACCAGTTTTCCTTCGGAGAACGCACTTAACAGGAATACCTCTCCCAATAAGGACCCTCTTTTATGAAATGGCATCCTTTTGTCAATCGGGATGCAATTTAGACGATTTTACCAGAGAAGGATCTTTTCGGGACCCCGAAAAACTACGGAATTCACCCGGTCTATACGCTGAATTCAGCCGGCATCGTTCAATTCTGCCTTCAACCGGATACTTCACGCCGGAGGTCAAAACTACGCTAATAGAACCCATTTTATTAACGATCGGGATCTTATTCAGGCTGCAGGAAGCGACCGGGGCCGGCAGGGACCGGATCCGGCACGTGCAACAACTGCTATGCGTTTTCTGCCAGCGAATCCCTGTGATAATCTTTCGATATACTTATTGGGTGTTGTCTATCAATGGTTATGGGAAAAAAACCGGAGAGTAAACAAGCATGGTTCAGTTCTGCCCGAAATGCGGGACACAGGCTCCCGATGATCAATCTGTCTTTTGTAATAAATGCGGGACCAGATTACCTCCGGTTATACCGGAAAAAATGGACATTATCTGTCCACGATGCGGAACGAAATTTTCCGATGAGCAATCCGTTTTTTGTAACAAATGCGGTTCTCCCCTGCAGAGAGTCGCACCGGTAAAAATTCAGCAGGCCGGCACACGACCGGTTGCAACCACCCCCCCCGTAATGAAAAGGAAAAGTTGTCCTGCCTGCGGTGCCCCTTTGGTGGATGATATTTCGGATTACTGTAATGTGTGTGGTGCGGATATCCGCAGACCCGCTCCGCTCACTCCGGTCCGTGAAACTCCCCGCCCTTCCCCGGAAAAACCGGGACCCGCTCCGCTCACCCCGTCGCGTGTACCTCCTCAGCCTTCCCCGGAGAGAACGGGACCCGGGACCCCGGTTGCAGGCATACCCGGTGATGGCAAAAATGTTCCGGTACAGGAAAAAAGACGAAGGCCTCTCGGGAAATGGGGCATTGGAGCAGCCGTGGCAGTCATTGTTCTGGTTGTCATTGCTGCATTCATCTCCGGCATGATACCAGGTATCGGCCAGTCGCCGGATACGACACCCGCTGCCGGTGATCAGGATTCGCTTACCACACTCCCGACACAGACTCCAGCGCCTGTGCTGACTACGGTTCCTGCGACTGTAATCACAACACCTGTCCCGACTGAAATAACGAACGTATCAACCACAATAAAAACGAATGCATCCACTTCTGTGAACACAAACGCATCGACAACAGTAAAAACGAATACATCCACTACCGTGAACACAAACGCATCGACAACAGTAAAAACGAATACATCAACAACTGTAAAACCGAATGTATCCGTGACAATCTCTTCCCAGCCGTATATGATCGGCCAGAGTGCAACTGACGGGAAAGCAAAAGTAACCGTGAACAGTTACACGTTCAAAGATAAACTGAGCGATCCTATTCCCAGCTATGCCATAGGTAAAAAATATCTGATTGTGGAAATAACCTACGAAAACCTGCAAAATGTAACCGTGGATGTCGATACCAGCACCATGTTCGTAAAGGACGGCGGGGGGTACACTTTTGAGACGGCGTCTGATGGCATGCTGGAGAACCCGTTTTATGTTTATGGAAAGACTATTCCGGCTCTGGAGAAACGGACCGGGAATATGGTGTATATTGTTCCTCCGGGGGCAACGTTGTTAAAATTCCAGTATAATTTCGGAAAATCGGGTATTGCAACATTCCAGTTAACCTGATTTTTACTCTGGAGAAAAATTTCAAGTAAAATAAAGCCCCTCTCTTGCGCCACCACTCCCGCAGGGGAACGGGGCGCATTGCGATACCCGGATCAGGTCGCAGGTAATAACATCGTTTTTGCAGGGGGGTTGCCCCAGTGGCGGGGGCAGAGAGGTTCATCAGAACCTCTTGGTGGAGAAGAACTCTTCAAAGTTCTTTGACTGCGAAAGGCTGGTGTCGAAGAACCCTTCGGGTTCTTCTCCTGTCTCACCTCAGGTTCCGTGAGGTTCAACACCCAAAAGAGCGTCTGATCTCTCTGAATGATACCTGTAGAGCAATTTTTTTCGCTCGTACCCACTCCGGAAAGTGTGCTATCCGGAGACATTCTTTAAAAAAAAGATCCGCCCGGTTAATCCTCAATCGAGATGGTGGTGAGCTTGACCGACTCGACCCCTTTCTGGGACATCAGCCGCTCGGCAAGGGATTTGAGCTGGGTTCCGTCGCCATGGACCAGGATCACCTCAAGGCACCGGTCGTGGGTGACATGCGAATGGAGCGAGGCCTTGAT
>DAOQAA010000103.1:0-2553 GCA_035353675.1 Methanoregula sp.
GACAAAAGGCACTCCGTCAATGGGTAAGATGAACAAGATGACCCACATCGCCTGCCGGCGCTGCGGCAAGATCTCGTTCCACGCCCAGAAGAAAGTCTGCTCTTCCTGTGGGTTTGGCAGAAGCACCAAGATGCAAAACTACAAGTGGCACAGCAAAAGACCAAAAACTCCGACGCATTAGAGTTGTATTATGTGTGGTATCGTTGGCATCGTCGATGCTGGCGGTGTATCCATCCAGCTCTATTATGCCATGTATGCGCTCCAGCATCGTGGCCAGGAGAGCGCCGGAATATCCACGTTTGACGGGACAAGTCTCTGTAAATTTAAGGGGCAGGGGCTTGTCGCCGATGTGTTTACCCCTTCTGTTTTAAAGGATCTTAAAGGGACGGCCGGTATCGGCCACGTGCGGTATCCGACAACTGGTGCGAACCTGCCGGAGAATATTCAGCCGCTGAATTTCCAGTTCAAGGAACATTTCATTTCTGTCGCACACAACGGGAATCTTGTCAATACGGCCGGTCTCCGCAGGGAATATGAGCAGGCCGGCCAGATTTTTACAACGACAACCGACACGGAGATTATCGCTAAGATCCTGATCGATGAGATCAGCACGTCAAACTGTGTCGAAGACGCGGTGCACCTCTGCATGAAGCGGATGCAGGGTTCGTACTCGGTCGTGATCATGATTGACGGCGTGATCTATGCGTTCCGTGACCCCCTTGGGATCAAACCGTTCTGCCTTGGGAAGACCGAGGAAGGATATATCGTCGCGTCAGAAAGCGTTGCTATCGATGCGCTTGGCGGGAAGTTCCTCCGCGATATTAAACCGGGTGAACTGATCCGGATGGACGCGGAAGGTGTCCGCTGCACGCAGATCGCAGTCGCAGGCAGGCGTGCCCATTGTATCTTCGAATATATCTATTTTGCACGTGCGGATTCTGTAATTGACGGCGTACTTGTATACGATGTACGGCGGGCGATTGGCAAGAAACTCCATGAAGAAGCGCCTGTGAACGCAGATTCGGTCTGCCCGGTGCCTGATTCCGGGACGGCCTATGCAATCGGGTACGCGGAACAGTCCCGGGTCCCGTTTGTTGAAAGCCTCATGAAGAACCGGTACATGGGCCGGACGTTTATCATGCCGACGCAGAAGGAGCGGGAAAAGGCAGTCCGGATCAAGCTTAACCCGATCCCGGGACACTTAAAGGACAAGTCCGTTGTGCTTGTTGACGACAGCATCGTGCGTGGCACAACCTCAAAACGGATCATCGATATGATGCGGGACGCAGGGGCGCGCGAGATTCATATGCGGATCGGGTCTCCGGCAATCAAGGCCCCGTGCTATCTCGGTGTCGATATGTCGACACGAAAGGAACTGATCGCAAGCGACAAGGAAGAAGAGGAAGTCCGGCGCTGCATCACGGCGACTTCGCTCCACCATATATCGCTTGACGCCCTTGTGAAATCCATCGGGTTTGACTGCGAGGATCTCTGCACAGGCTGTCTTACCGGTTGTTACCCGTTACCCATCGATGGCGAAATCGCAAATCCCCGGCAGGTAAAATTTGCGGACGGGACGTTCCAGTCAAATCTCGAATCTTTCGAAGCAAAAATCTCATAAAAATCTCATTTTTTCGCAGTTTTGTATTATGTTTTTCTACCTTCACGGTAAACCCGGTGTAACGGAAAGGACATTTTTTTAGTCGACTCGTGGCAGGATGATTATGGAGCACATCAGGAAAGCCTTCGATGCAGTTGCGACAGAATACGATGCACAGCGTGAATTTGTCATCCCGAAGATGCGGGAATTCTACGGGGCGGCAGTATCGGGTGCAGAAAGCAAAAAAGAATCCCCGGCGATTCTTGATGTCGGTGCCGGCACCGGTCTTTTGAGTGCGCTCATGCTTGAAAAATACCCGTCAGCAACAATTACCCTGCTTGACATTTCGGATAAGATGCTGACTGTCGCTAAAACAAGGTTCAACGGGCGGAGCAATGTTACGTACCGGACCGGCGATTATTCTCAGGTTGACCTTGGCGGGCCATATGATCTGGTTTGCTCGGCACTTTCAATCCATCATCTCGACTCTGAAAACAAGCGCCGGCTCTTTGGCCGGATCTTTTCTGTCCTCGTACCCGGCGGGTTGTTTGTCAACGCCGATCAGGCTGAAGGAGAGACGCCGTATTTTTCAGGAATTTACCGGGAATACTGGGATGATTTTTTAAAAAACGGACCACTTTCTCCGGAAGAGTCTGATGAGATCCGCAGGCGCCGGGATACGCTTGACAGGAACGATAAACTATCCGACCAGATCGCCTGGCTGGCCGGGGCCGGGTTTTCCGATGTGGACGTGGTCTACAAGAACAGGACATTTATCGTGACCGTCGCAGGAAAAGGACCGGTTTTACCCGGGCGGGACGATTGATCCGGCAAAGGTACAAAAACCCTCCCGTTTCCGGAAGTTAAAAGAAAAAGTAGCGAGGGATGGATTTGAACCATCGATCTACGGGTTATGAGCCCGTCGGGATATCCTGACTACCCTACCTCGCTTC